>JABHWQ010000423.1 GCA_018657655.1 Chloroflexota bacterium
ACCACCACCACCACCGATGGACGAGAAATTGATAATACGTCCATAGCCCTGCTCCCGCATGTAAGGCATGGCTGCCCGAATAGTTCCAAATGTGCCATAAAGATGAACCTTGACCACCGCATCGAAGTCTTCCCATGACATCTTGTGGATCATGCGATCGCGCAGGATACCGGCGCAGTTGACCACAATATCGATCCGGCCGAAGTTATCAACAGCCGTCTTGATCAGGTTTTCGCTACCCTCTGCCGTAGCAATATTGTCAGTGTTGGGCGCAGCCTCTCCGCCGGCTGCTTTGATTTCGGCAACGGTCTGGTCGGCAGGTCCGCCTTCTGTACCGGTCCCGTCCAGGTTGGCTCCAAGGTCATTTACTACAACTTTGCAACCTTCTGCTGCCATTTCTTTGACAATGGCCTGCCCAATCCCCCTACCGGAACCGGTAACTACGGCAACTTTACCCTGTAATGATTCTCCCATGGAAATCCTCCTATTTTTTAGCTCCAAAATTAACCAAGTCCATTACCCTTTTGAGGGCAGAACAACAGTTGCTTTGTGAGGCGCGTATATGGTGCCATCCACTTCGGTCCAGATATCAACAAGTACGGTGTTTTCACCAAGTTTTTCAGCCACCTTTCCTTTACAGAGAACCTCCTGACCAGGGAAGTGGAACTGTTTCCATTTGACTTCCATTTTCTTAACGAAGCCATCTTCGCCCATCCAGTCGGTTACCAGCTGCGCCAAAAATGATGAGGTGAGGTGTCCCTGAACAATAACATTGGGAAGTCCGCCCTTCTGGGCAACGTCTTTATCGTAATGGAGCTCGTTCCAGTCTTGAGAAGCTCCTGCCCATTTCACCAGTTGCCGAGTTGTGGGCTTTTTGGTCATTGTCGGCAGTTCGGCTCCAACTTCTACGTCTTCATAGTAAATCTGTGCCACTTCTCATATCCTCCTGTTCCTACCACCTGGCGGCTGCCATTGTTTCCCTGGCGATGACCTCGCCCTTCTGGTTTTTAAATTCCCTTACAGTGGTGATGTTGATCATGAATCCCATTTTAGCTTCTTTACCGCTGATATCGGCGACTTTACATGTAACGGTTATCTCATCGCCTGCCTTAAGCGGCTGGGAAAATTCAACATCAAAACCTTTGACAATTCCGTTCTTTTTCGGGCCCACGGGAATCTTGGTCATCAACGCTGCCTGCAACTCCGGTGCTCCCAGTGTAGTCACCATGAGTAACGGGGCGATATTTGCGCCATGTTTACTCTTTTTGGCATATTCAGCGTCTACATACAGAGGGTTGGGGTCATCAATAGCTTCGCCCAACTTTTTAATAGCGCCCTTTTCCACTTCAAATGTCAGTGGTGGGACCAAGTCTTTGCCGACCATATCGAGTGCTTCTTGAGGGACGGTTTCACTCATCAACTGATCTCCTTCGGAATATATCCATTGTTTGGGGCAGGATTTTTTGCCCAGACTATCTGATTTTGCCTTTTTACGGTACATCTTGTCAAGTGCACAAAAGTACAATGCCAGCTTCCTTTACAAAGGTTGATTACCCCCGCAAAACAGAGTAGAATATGCCCCAAATAGTCCGAATTTCATCCATAATTCGCAAGGGGGATTATCAGTATGGGAATGGTTGATGGAAAAGTCGCCCTGGTCACTGGGGCAGGTTCTGGAATTGGAAGGGCTACGGCACTGGTATTTGCCAAAGAGGGTGCCAAAGTCATGGTAGCTGATGTGATGGTTGAAAGTGGTGAAGAGACAGTTAAAATGATCGGAGAATCTGGAGGTACAGCCTCTTTTGTGAAGACTGACGTATCACAAGAGTCAGAAATCCAAATGATGGTTGCTACAACAGTTGAGACCTACGGCAGGCTTGATTGTGCCGTCAATAATGCGGGCATTGATGGAGACACAGCCCTAACCGCTGACTGCTCCACACAAAATTGGGATCGAGTCATTGGTATCAATCTCACCGGTGTATTTCTGGGACTCAAGTATCAGATTCCGCAAATGCAAAAGCAGGGCGGAGGAGCCATTGTAAACATAGCTTCCACAATGGGTGTTGTGGCACATCAAAACGTTCCTGCATATGTTGCCAGTAAACACGGAGTTGTGGGATTGACCAAATCTACAGCGCTAGGATACGTCACAGACAATATCCGAGTCAATGCTGTGTGCCCGGGGAACACACGAACCGCGATTCTCGACCATGTTGTGAGAGAAATGCCGGAAATTTTCGAAACGCTGATGGCTGCAACTCCAATCGGACGGCTGGCTGAACCTGAGGAAATTGCCAATGCCATTGTCTGGCTTTGTTCTGACGCAGCCTCCTACACCACTGGCCATGCGATGGTTGTGGACGGATGTTACAGTATACAATAAGGTATTGAGATAACAACGTATTCAAGAGGCTGTCCGGCCAAGAGAGCATCTATACCGGGCAGTCTCTTTCAATTACAGCTAGAATTACTGGTGGTCTTGACAGGCAAGGACAGGGTGCTTATGATGATAACCGAATAACGGCTGTTCGGAATAGACCTTGACAGATTTTGACTCCCTGCAAACAATCCTCGGTATTACCTTTAAGGACATATCGCACCTTCAGCAAGCGCTTGTTCACCGTTCGTATGTTAATGAGGCCCTCAACAATTTCCCTCTGCGATCGAACGAACGCCTCGAATTTCTGGGTGATGCCCTACTAGGAGTTGCGGTTGCCGAAAAACTCTACAGGGAATTCCCGGACTTCGATGAAGGTTCCTTGACGAAACTCCGTTCGTCATTGGTACGCACAGATACATTGGCTCGAGTTGCCAAGACTCTGGACCTGGGCGCTTATCTATATTTAGGTAAGGGTGAGGACGAAAGTGGAGGTCGCAATAAACGAAGAAACCTCGCCTGTACTGTGGAAGCTGTTATCGGCGCGGTCTTCATTGACCAGGGATTCGATA
>JABHWQ010000452.1 GCA_018657655.1 Chloroflexota bacterium
CGTCCCCAAAAGAGTGAAATTGGGGAGTTGTTTCGCTGGTTGGACAATCTGCACTATGAGAAGTGCGTGCATCCCGGTACGCTGGCGGAATTCCAAAAACTCTCAGATCCTGATTCACGTGAGGCGATGAGGATTAAGCTGGAAAATTACAATCATCTACGGACGGTAGCCCCTCTACAAGAGGAGGTGCAATCCATCGCTGATGAATTTGACAACACTGAGAACGATGTTGTCGATACCCAGCTAATCAACGAAGTATTTGCAGGACGAGTCGATGGCCTCATAACCGAGGATCGGAAAATCCATCGCAAAGCACGGGCTCTTGGAATCGCTCACTTGGTGTATACAATTAGCGATTTCTTGGAAAAGGTAGTATCTGAAAATCCTGATCTTGCAGACTACTCAGTGCCTTCCGTTTCCAAAGAGTACTTCGGAAATATCGATGTCAATGGAGAATTCTTCGATTCATTTCGCGACGATTATGATGGTTTTGATGGATGGTTTGCTCGGAAATCGGATGAAATCGCGTATATCTCTCGGTCTGATTCTGAGATCGTAGCATTCCTCTATATCAAGACTGAAGGCGAAGATGAACCGTACAGCAATATCGAGCCAACTTTTTCTCCGGCTAAGCGACTCAAGATTGGCACTCTCAAGGTAGAGATGAATGGGTATAAAATCGGAGAAAGGTTTATCAAAATTATATTTGACAATGCTCTACGGTTTCGCGTTGATGAAATATATACCACGGTTTTTTCTCATCAGGGATTACTCATAAGTCTCCTTGAAGATTATGGCTTTCGATTGCATGGAGTGAAGCGCACTGCTTCAGGTGAGGAGCAAGTATTCACCAGAAGTCTATATGGCGAAGTAACTAGCGATACCCCACGGTTAACATATCCGTTTATTTCTCGTAGGGCCGGGAAGTTCATCGTTCCAATATATGAGGAGTATCATACAAGCCTCTTTCCTGATTCGATTCTTAAAACTGAATCGCCTATGGATTTTGAGGAGCACGAACCATTCAGGAATGCGATCGCTAAGGTCTACGTATCTCGGTCCTGGGAAAAAGGACTTAAATCGGGTGATGCGATAGTGTTTTATCGTACAGGTGGGTATTATCGGGGAGTGGCAACCACACTCGGCATTGTTGAAGATGTCATCACAGATATCAGTTCGTTTGAGGAGTTTCGTCAGATTTGTGGAAAGCGCAGCGTATTTTCGGATGAGGAATTGCTCCAGCAATGGGAGTATAAACCGACTCGTCCATTCGTTGTCAATTTTCTGTACGCATATTCATTTCCACGAAGGCCCAATCTCGCGAAGCTGATCGAACTCGGTGTGATTCAGGATATACATTCTGTTCCGCGGGGTTTCACTAGCCTATCAGAGGAGGAATTTTCCAGTGTTATCAGAGCAGCAGAATGCGACGAAGGTATTATTGTCGATTAAGCCGGAATTTGCTAACAGAATTTTCTCTGGTGAAAAGAGATATGAGTATCGACGAGCTATCTTCCGTCGCAAAGATGTTAAAGTCGTAGTAGTTTATGCTTCGTCGCCAGTATGTCGTGTGATAGGAGAGTTCGAGATTACGCATATTCATGAAGGTACTCCCGATTCCATTTGGCAGAATACGGCGGACTATTCGGGAATATCGAGAGATCGGTATCGAAGCTACTTTAGTGATAAAGAACTCGGCTATGCAATCGAGATTGGTCAACATACGTTGTACTCTGAGCCAAGAAATCTTCAGGACGCATTTGGGATCAGTCGGCCCCCACAATCTTTTGCCTACCTGCATTAGCTGGATAACCGTCCCTGGTAGTAGATGTCTGGCAGGGAGAGAGCTATTATTGCTATATTGATGGCAGCGCTCCTGATTCAGGTGATGCAGGCGTCAGTTGCCAATAGGAGATTGTGATGGAAGAGATAGAATTGCTGGAAGAGACGTCCAATTGGAGATCGCGGAAGGTTGAGTATATAGCCGGAAACTTGAACCAAATAACCAAGCATATTCCTTCATTTGAACTCCAAGATTTTTTTCTAAAAGAAGATGCTGAGATTAATAATAATCCATACTATAAAACGGTAATTCGATTACCACTAACACCAGTAGAAAAGAGAATCCCCATTGGAATTGTCTCAAATACATACACATTAGCTCAACATCGCAAAGTAGTCGATCTATGCATAGAGGGTATAAAGGGTTGCGGAATTGATATAGACCATGTTCGATGTGAACTTGGTCTTTCAATATTTGGTGAGTGGATGAATTTTCGAATCTATTTCCCAGACAAATATGACTTTTCCCCTTCAGGTGGCGATCCTTTAAAGCTTCGTCTTGAATGTTTTAACTCAGTAGATGGAAGTAGCCGGTTAATAATATTATTTGGGTGGTTTCGATTTATCTGTTCAAATGGAATGGTTATTGGAGAAACTATATCTGAATTGCGCGATATACATAATCGGCACATGGATCTGAGTAAAGTGAAGTCATTAATCATAAAAGCAATGCATCAAGTTCATAGTGACAAAGAAAAGATGTCTGGATGGAAAAATATCCAAGTTGATACGGATTCTCTGGCTCATTGGGTTGATACTTCAGTTTCAAGGAAGTGGGGAAAAATTCCCGCTTTCAGGGCGTTCCATATCTGCACATCAGGGCATGATGCGAAATATGCCGACCCATTTGAACCTGAAAAGCCATCTCGCAAATCAATGATTGAGTTAGGGGTTGTGCCTGGCGCGCCAAATAGAGCAAGAAATCTATATGATGTCGGCCAGGCATTATCATGGATTGCAACAAATAGAAATAACGCAGAAGAGAAGACCCGATGGCAAAGTGAAATCCCGGGCCTACTTGAAGACTTTGCGCCTGCCGTTGCGTGATTATGGCCATATAGTCAATTGAAAAAATGTCTGTAGAATTTCGTGTGTAACTGGCTTTTCCCAAACGACGAAGTGGCGACCAAGATGGGAAAAACCGTTCGAGTGGATGCCGATGGATCATGATGCCGTGATAATACTATAATAATCGGGATCGATAGAAAGATGCTAAAGCCGGGGTCAGCAATTGGACCCTGGCTTTTGTCGTTGAAATTGGTAGCAAGCACAAGCTCAAAACCGGGTGACCGCTATAACCGACGAAGGACATTGGACACTCCTTTTTTAATTTAGTATACATATAAGGATCGGTACGAAAGAAATATAAATCGAGTTAAGGTCATAAGGTATTGTTTTAAAAAATTTTACCGATTCATCCTTGATGCGACTCGCTAGTGATAGATCCATATCTATTGGAGCCATTTCGTATGAGTTCCGGCTGATGCTGACAGGCATCAGCATTTTAAGAAACCAAGCCAAAGAAATCGCATGGCTACTCTAAAAAAGAGACGGTCGGGAGGATATTATCTCCGCGGCCCTGCATACCCTGGGGCTCCTATGGCCACTTGGCAGATTGGGCAGCCCGGTCTGAATTATCTGCGAAGTCATGGCGTCGAGATTGACTCCAGTGTTCCTGTTCCCATCATGACAGAGTTACGTGAGCTTGAGTGGATATGGACAGGAGGGGGCGGAGTAGGTGATGCGACTGATCCCGAGGAAATTCCCGACATCGTTGTTGAGGCATTAGTCGAATGGGGTAAGAATGGGTATGTAGACGATCTTTTTGAAGCATTGAGGATTACGCATCTCTCGCTCCCCCACTGTATTACTGAAGCTTTTATATCTTGGCTGTTGGGCTACGAAGATGGAGTTCGCCTGCATGATCTGGTAGAAGTATCCCTCTCGGACTTCAGTTCTTACCTGAAGGGAAGTTCGCCCTATAGGCTAAATGCAC
>JABHWQ010000426.1 GCA_018657655.1 Chloroflexota bacterium
GAGAGGAGGGGATGTGTGCAACATGCATACACTTCCTTGGCACCATATTTGGAGAGCGCAGTAGCAGCCGATGTTATTGATCCGGCAGAGTCGATTTCATCATCAAACAGGAGAGTGGGTCGGCCTTCGACTTCACCGATAACATGATGAATCTCAGTACTATCCGTGTTGTCGATGCGCCTCTTTTCTATGATTGCTAGTGGAGCATTGAGCCGTTCTGCCAAATCACGAGCTCGTTTTGAAATGCCAACGTCGGTAGCCACAACGACCAAGTCTTCGAGTTTCTTTTCTGCAAAGTAATCGCTCAGGATATAAAGAGCAGTCAGCTCATCTACAGGGATGCTGAAAAATCCCTGTATCTGACCTGCGTGGAGATCGAGGGCAAGAACTCGCCCAGCTCCGGCTACGGTTATCAGATCGGCTACGAGCCGAGCAGGGATGGGAACACGTGGCTGATCTTTTTTATCGGTCCGCGCATATCCGTAATAAGGCAACACCGCCGTGACTCGTTTTGCAGAGGCTCTCCGCGCCGCATCTATCATAATAAGGAGTTCCATCAGGCTTCTGTTCACAGGAGTAGAGATTGGCTGAACAATGAATACATCTCGTCCACGCACGTTTTCAAGAATACGAACAAAAATATTTTCATTACCAAACTGAGACACTTCTATTTGCCCCGGTGGAGTGCCCAAGTATTCACAGATCGAGTTAATCAGTTCTGGATGCGTATTCCCACTGAAAATCTTCAGTTCGTCAGCCAACAGTGATGCCTCCAACCATTATTTTGAATCCCGAAGACAAGTCATTTCCCTTTGTATACGGGTTCTCTTTTCTCAAGCCATGCAGCCACGCCTTCTTCATGGTCTTTGGTGAACATCGTCATAGCGGTGGCAGCCGCAGTCAAATCAAGATTTGTGGATAGATCAGTACCTAATCCTTTATAAACTAACTGTTTCACAAATCGGGTTACGATGGGTGAACTTTTGGCTATGCTTTCGGCCAGTTTTCTCGTTTCCTGTTGCAAGTCATCGGATGATACCACTTTACTCAGGAGACCGATTTCGAGTGACTCTTCGGCGGAAACCCATCTGCCGGTATAGAGTATGTCCAAAGCATTGCTCAGTCCTACTATCCTAGGGAGAAGATAGCAGGCACCGGAATCAGGAACCAACGCTGTGGCAATCTGGGCTGCCATGAATCTGGATTTGTCGCAACCTATACGAATATCGCAAGCACATGGCCAATCAAATCCACCACCAACCGCGAGCCCATTAATGGAAGCTATTGTGGGTATCGGCATGTTCCATAATTTTTCGGTGATGCCATGAACTACCTTACGAACCCACTTCCGCATCTGCTCCATATTCCAATCTGCATAAACATCATCATCAGCTATGTCACCTCCGCCGCAGAATGCTTTTGTACCGGCTCCTGTAAAAACGAGTACCCGCAGATCATCATCCTGGGCTACATCGGCAAGAGCCGTATTAAGCTCCTTCATCATTTGCTGGTTTACAGAATTGGCTCTGTCGGGGCGATTGAGGGTAAGCGTGGCGATGTTGTTCTCTTTTTCGAGTTTAATGGTTTCGAAATCCAACTGTCTCCTCCTGAATGTACGGTGGCAAAGGAACAAATAAACTATAGCACAAGGGTTACCATGGGGCAATGACGATGATGACTCGCCAGCTTGGGCATCTTAAATTGCAGTAGCTTCGGTCAAAAGGAAACTACTTATCAACACAAAAAGCATACTCCTTTTGAGGCCGTACCTCTCAGCTTCCTCTGAAGGTATGTAAGCAGGGCTGTTCGAGACTTTTAGCCAAATTTGTCATTTGAGCTTACTCCAGAGCTATTTCTGGGAACATGATGGAATAGTAGCGAAGCATGCGCAAAGGAAAATCGGTTCAAGTTTAGGCTTCTATCACATCATATGATGCAAAGCTAATCTTGATACTGACCATTGAAGTTACTTACCCTTGAAGCCCAATAGTAAAAGTAGTAATATTAAGCAATGCCCCTGTAGCTCAGAGGATAGAGCACCGGCCTCCGGAGCCGGGAGCGAGAGTTCGAGTCTCTCCAGGGGTACCATATCAAACGTAGGAGGTCAGATTTGCCTATTACGGAAGTACGCTGGCATGGACGAGGCGGTCAGGGGGCAGTCACCTCTGCCGAACTAATCGCGCTTGCAGCCATAAATAAAGACAAATATGCCCAGTCCTTTCCAAGCTTTGGCCCCGAGAGGAGAGGGGCTCCTGTACAAGCCTTCCTTAGGGTTGGCGACGAGCCTATCAGAGTGAGGTCAGAGATAGCCGAACCGGATGTTGTGGTGGTACTCAATCCGGATTTGCTCCGTGTGGTGAATGTGACCTCCGGACTCAAGAGTGGCGGGGCGCTAATTGTCAACACGAAGAAATCGCTTGACGAGATAAAATCGAGCTATGGCGATGGTTTCAAAGTTGCCACAGTCAATGCTATGAAAATAGCACGTGAATCCATCGGTTTGCCGATTACCAATACCACGATGATTGGCGCCTTGCTGAAAGTAAGCGGTTTATTGGAGCTCGATGATATGATAGGTCCCCTGGAGCACCGGTTTGGAAAAGTTGCCCAAAAGAACATCACTGCCATGAAAAGGGCTTTCGAAGAAATCATTGTGGAGGGGCAGTAAGATGGCCGATCTAACATGGAAAGATATGGAAATAGGGAACATAGTCACCACTCCGGGAAGCGCCCAATCGTATTGCACCGGTGATTGGAGATCGGACAGGCCCAGCAAAGTTTTTGAGGACTGCATAAAGTGTGGCATGTGCTGGCTCTACTGTCCCGAGGCTGCCATCATACGTAAGGAAGACGGCATGTACGACTTTGACCTCTTCTATTGCAAAGGATGCGGCATTTGTGCCGAGGAATGCCCCAAAAAATGCATATCCATGGCTGAAGAGGAGGAGGTCTAATGGCGAAGAAAATTGGACTGGAAGGCTCGCTGGCAATATCCGAAGCCGTAAAGCTATCTAATACTGATGTTGTTGCCGCATATCCTATTACTCCTCAAACCCATATTGTCGAGAGCCTTGCTGAGATGGTGGCCAATGGTGAACTTGACGCCGAGTATGTACCGGTGGAATCAGAACATTCTGCTATGAGCGTTTGCCTGGGGTCATCAGCAACAGGTGCCAGGACTTTCACCGCGACTGCCAGTCAGGGTTTGGAATTAATGCATGAAGTACTCTATGTTGCTTCCTCCATGCGCCTACCTATCGTGATGGCCGTAGCAAACAGGGCTCTATCTGCCCCACTTAGCGTCTGGGGAGACCACTCAGATGTTATGGCTGTCAGGGATGTCGGCTGGATTCAAGTCTTTGCAGAGAATGCTCAAGAAGCTCACGACCTCGTTTTGTGGGCTTTCAGAGTGGGCGAGGACCCGGATGCATTACTTCCGGTGATGTTGAATATTGATGGATTTAATCTTTCTCATGTGACTGAGCCCGTTTTACTTAACGAGCAAGCAGATGTTGACAAGTTCCTACCTGTCAACAGGTATCCTTTGCCTTTGCATCCCGATAAACCGGTCACAATGGGAGCCTTCGGCCCTCCATTTATCTACACTGAAGCGAAGAAAGCTCAAGAAGTCGCCTTCTCGAAATCTAAAGATGTGATAATGAAAGGATGGGACGAATTTGAGCAGGTATTCGGTCGAAAGTATTCTCCCATCGAAACCTACAAAACTGATGATGCTGAAACTCTGCTCCTGACTATGGGGAGTCTAAGCGAGACAGCCAGCCTGGCTGTAGATAACATGAGAGATCAGGGCAAAAAAGTGGGGCTGTTGAGAATTCGGCTTTGGAGACCTTTCCCGTTTACCGAACTGCGTAAGGCAGTTGCGAATACAAAGGTTCTGGTTGTACTCGATAGATGCTTGTCAATTGGTGGGCCTGGCGGACCGGTTGCTTCCGAAATACGATCAGCACTATATGATCAGGAGAAAAGGCCTAAAGTGGTGAGCCTTATCGGTGGCCTGGGCGGACGCGATGTAACTCCGACTGACTTTGAGTACATGGTAAACAGGGGCGTGGAAATCGCTGAAAAAGGAAGTGACGCCGAGTATGAAATGATAGGGGTGCGAGAATGACTCAGGAATTTATAAAGTTCGGAAAACGCGAAATTACTATGGACGAGCCTTTTGCACCCGGGCACAGGGGTTGCATCGGTTGCGGTGAAGCTCTGGCTGTCAGGCTGGCTATGAAAGCTCTGGGCAGAGATGTGGTAATCGCCAACGCCACCGGTTGTATTGAGATTATATCTTCTCCATTACCGGATACTTCCTGGCAAGTTCCAT
Source organism: Chloroflexota bacterium (assembly GCA_018657655.1). Lineage (GTDB taxonomy): Bacteria > Chloroflexota > Dehalococcoidia > SZUA-161 > SpSt-899 > JABMQN01. The sequence goes on from JABHWQ010000426.1 coordinate 4,337, forward strand.
GGATACATACTCTTTTTGAGAACACCGCGGCAGTCGCTTCCGGTGTTGAATCGGGATTAAAAGTACTCCAGCGAAAAGGCCGTATACCCCAGAAGCATGTGGATATAGTAGCAATTGGCGGAGATGGCGCTACAGCCGATATCGGTATCCAGGCGTTGTCCGGCGCACTCGAAAGAGGTCATGATTTTATCTACCTCTGTTTTGACAACGAAGCCTATATGAATACCGGGATTCAGCGTTCTAGCGCCACGCCATACGGCGCATCAACTACTACTGCACCGGCCGGTAAAACCAGTATTGGACAGCAGACGCAGAAAAAGAACATGCCTGCCATCGCCGTTGCCCACGGCATTCCTTATGTGGCCACTGCCAGCCCGAGCTTTCCGTTCGATATGATGGAAAAAGTGAAGAAGGCGGCAGATGTTGAAGGACCGGCATACGTACATATCTTGTCTGTCTGTGATACCGGTTGGAGAACTCCGACGAATTTAAGCGTTACAATTGGCCGACTAGCGGTACAGACCGGAATCTTCCCTCTGTACGAAGTTGAGAACGGTGTATACAAACTGAATGTGGATAAGGACCTCAAACCGGTTGCTGACTACCTCAAGAAACAAGGTCGTTTCAGACATCTTTCAGATGATGAAATTCAAAAGATACAGGATCGAGTTACCGAGGAATATGCCAAGTTAAAGGCGAAGGTTGCCGGCTAGGGAATGGAAGTGACGCAGGATTGAAACTGTATCATTCAGTCTCAATCTCCTTGACTTTGCATCCCAAATTAGGGGATAATGGTCATCGGTACCTTTGATGGTTACCGCGTTCCTCGATAGCTCAGCGGTAGAGCGGGCGGCTGTTAACCGCTAGGTCGTAGGTTCGAATCCTACTCGAGGAGCCAAAGCTTAAAACGAAAAGAGACCGCAGTAACGGTCTCTTTTTTTGTTTAATATCACAACCAGTCTCGATTGCTCTCCTTGACGGGTCTAATCAATCTACTCATCGAATGTCATGACTTAACTTGTGCCATTATCTTCTCAATATATCGGTTGTCCGATACTATTTTTTCCTTTCTTGCTTTTGACAGCTTTTTAATCTTACTCTCTAATTTTAAAGCTAACCTTCTATTCTCGACTTCTATCTGAAACGCCAGCTTTAACGGTCCCCTGCCTCTAAGATACTTGGCCCCGCCCTCCCCTTTTCTCTGGTGCTCCTGAAACCTGCGAGCAACATCAGTAGTTATTCCAGTATACAAACTTCCATCGCTGCATCTAATTAAATACAAGTACCAATCATTCATCAAAAACGTTCAATCCTCTGAATAGTTAACCATGAGGCTGGAGTGTAATAACCCACGTTTGCATTCGTCTTTGTTCATAGAGGAACATCAAATGTATCACGGACAAGCGGCATCTCGATCACAAACGTTGCTCCCCTTCCTTCTCTGCTTTCAGCGTATATCCGGCCACCATGTTCCTCAAGAATGCCGTAACAAATACTGAGCCCTAAACCAGTTCCTTGTCCAACATCTTTCGTTGTATAAAACGGCTCAAATATCCGATCTATCTTATCCGATGGAATACCCGGTCCATTGTCTGTAAATGATATACGTATTATATCCCCTATTGTCCAAGACTCAACAACAAGTTCGCCTTTCCCATTGGCTTCTTTCATCGAATAGGCCGCGTTGTTGATAATGTTCAAAAATATCTGCTGTAGTTGTCGAAAATCGGCCATAGTCCGTGGATTGTCTCTGTCCAGTTCATGAATCACATTTACATTATCCAGGTTCAGGTCATAAGATCGAAGCGCTACGCTGCTTTCTATAGCCTCATTGATTGAAACAACTTCTTTGATCGGCTCCTTTTTCC
>JABHWQ010000428.1 GCA_018657655.1 Chloroflexota bacterium
CGAGTGAGGAGGTTTTAGTAGGTTTCTCCCCTTCGCCTTCCAGAACAACAGCCTTGGTAGTCGCAGCGCCTATATCAACACCAGCAACGATCACCGATCTTGCTCCATATTTTGCAGTAGAGACATTAACAACATCCCGGGGCAGGTTTCCCGTTGCCTATACCATTTCTGTCTCGTCTTCCCAAATCTTGCCTTTCATTCAACAAACTCGCATTTGGTGAGTTTGTTTAGATTGTTCGAAATAGAATACCCTTATCAAGTAGCGTACTCCTTGTACTTTTAGTGAACAACAGGACTTTTACCCATTTGCCATTGCGAATTATCCCAGGTTTTCATGGGATAATTCCCAGCAAGTTCACCAATAAAAAAAGCTCCGGCCAATATTAGGCGGAGCTTTTTGATACGTTGCTTTTTCGAATTTGCTATTAAAATCTATGTATTAGGAATCCATCTTTATTAATCCCTTACGTATGGCATATTTGACAAGCCCAGTAGGACTATGAACATCCAGCTTCTCCATGATACTTGCTCGATAGTTCAGGACCGTTTTGATACTGATGAAAAGCTTGTTGGCTATTTCCGCGTTGGTATAATCTTCGGCTATGAGTTCAAGCACTTCTCTCTCACGGTCAGTCAAGCCTTCACAATCGCGTTGAACTTCGGCTCCCCCTTCCTGATAATTCTCAACTAGCATTTTGGCCATCGAGGGATACAGAAACGACTCTCCCTTTGACACTGTACGTATTGCCAGCACCAGATCGGAAGGTAGCGCATTCTTAGGAATACAGCCAACCGCTCCTGCCTTGATACTAGACAGGGTATACTCCCGATTGTCACGCTGGGTCAAAATAAGTACTTTAGTATTCGGGTATTTTTTATGTATGCGACGGGTTGCCTCTAAACCGTCCATCTGGGGCATAGCGATATCCATAACCACAACATTAGGAGACAGTTCTGCCACTTTTTCTAATGCCTCCGTCCCAGTACCGGCTTCCCCTACTACATCGATATCGTCGTGCATTGTAAGAAGAGCACGAACACCTTCTCTCAATATCGGTTGATCATCCACTACCAGCACCGTTATTTTTGACATTATATAAAGATCCTAATCAATCGGAATCTCTATGGTAGTCCGAGTTCCAGAACCAGGTTTGGTTTCTATACTGAAAACGCCACCCATAAGTTCCGCCCTTTCTTTCATACTAAGTAATCCCAAACCATGTTTTCTCGTTCTGGGGCTAGTCGCCTTCTTCAAATTGAAGCCTTCACCATCGTCCTCGATCTTCACAACAACAGAATCCTTCCTGAATGCAAGCCTCAGGCTAACATTTTCAGCACCGGCGTGTCGTACGATGTTGGTAGTAGCTTCTTGTATGATTCTAAAAATAGCCGTTTCCATACGAGTTGATAACCTTTTCTTTCTCCCGGCAGTCTCAAAGCGAGCTTTCACTCCGGCCCGTTTGAGTGATTCCTCTATATGCCATCTTACCGCCGCAACCAGGCCCAGATCGTCCAACACAGTGGGACGAAGTTCATAGATAATCCTGTGAATATCATCAAACATGCCGTTGAGTGAAATCTGCACTTCATTCAGCCTGGCTTTCACCTCATCCGTATTCGGCGGTAAACCCACTATAGCTGCCTCTGTTTTGGCAGAAGCATATGCAAGAACCTGGCTTGTCTGGTCATGTAACTCGCGGGCAATTCTCCTCCGTTCCTCTTCCTGCGCTTTGATAGCCTGCCTCAGCACTTCACCACGAATCTCTTCCTTGCGCTGCAATTCCTGATACAACATGGCGTTTTCAACTGCGGCGCTGATCTGGTGGCCAATCGTAATTAAAATATCTCTTTCCTGGGAAGTGAATACCCTATCACCCTGAGTGAAAGCAGCCAGCACACCCAGCACTTGCCCTCTTGCATTCAATGGTACCCACATCCCCGATTTCAATTGCTGTTCAACTATTATGGACAAGGAATGACGTCTCATCAAGTCAGCAGAGCCCACAAGGCTATCAATAAACAAAGGTTCGCCAAATGAAGCCACTTGACCGATTACATCTTCATCCATCTTAATCGGGGAGAGCATTTTAATTTGCTCTTCACTTAATCCCCGAGTACTCCTCAAGGTCAAGCTTTCCTCTTTCTTATCCAAAAACGCAATCGTACCGTTTTTGATATCCAGTATTTCCAGTGTTTTATCTAATGCTCGATTGAGAATATCATTCAGTTCCAGTGACTGACTCACAGTTTCGGCAATAGCATTTAAAGCAGCAAGTTCTTTATTGCGCCGAAGAAGAGCTTCTTCTGCTCGCTTGCGCCCGGTAATATCCTTCGTAATAGAGATGTATCCAGCCGGTTTTCCTGATTTATCTCTAAAAAGAGCAGGAGCAACAGCCGCATAGTAATTCTCTCCCGTGCTGTGATTTGCCAAAGTGCATTCAATTTCTCCTCCGTACCCTTCTTCGAGCGTCTTCCTCATGTTTTCCATTACACTGGCATGCTCAGAAGGCGGAACGAACTCAAATGCATTGTGTCCGATAACTTCCTCTTTACTACTGCGACCAATCAAGCGTAGCATTGCTTGATTTAGATCAATGTAATTCAGGTCCAAATCCGTGACGGTAACCCCTTCGCCGATAGATTCCAGCATTATGCGCACGTCTTCTTCCCGTTTGCGCATCTCTTTGAGTTCATCGATAAGTTGTTGCTTGGTTTTCCTCTCATCCTTCATAGGTGTCTCTTCAAACCGTCAGGAGCTTTTCAACTACCTCTTCCCGATTGATAGACTATGAAATACTACTAATAATTGGAGCTTCGAATATTATACACCTTCACTACCCCAAAATCCTAGATTTAGGAACGAATAATGAATACCACAAACAGAAAGCGCAAGTCACTCAACTATTCTGGTAACTTGCGCTCATATTAGTTGCCGATTATGGCAATAACGACCTATCTGGTTTTTACACCTCTATTTCTTTTCGGGTAGCTTTGGGGGCCCCGAAATTTGAAGCTCTTCCACGAGTCCGGCAATGGGACA
>JABHWQ010000204.1 GCA_018657655.1 Chloroflexota bacterium
AAGAAATTGTGAGGCAAGCCACATAAATCTAATCTATTTGAAAGGATCCCAGCGTACAGTCTGTTTTTCGTAGGCAGGAGGGAAGAGCTTCAGGAACTCATCGTAGTAAAAAAGTTCTTTGAAGGTAGCGAATGGCATACCATAGTAGGTTTTTGGCCGATCCTTTATCTCTTCAGGATTGATGTGCTTAGATACCATTGCATCGGTTACATCGTCGGTACCTACTCCCATAGCAAAACGCAGCTTTTCGCGATTGGCGATTTGTTCGGGCAGCATGTCGCGGAAAGCTTCTCTCAATATATATTTCTCGATTTCTTTCTCGCCATATATCTTCCACGACATAGGTATCTTCTGGCTAAAGGCTACAACCTTATTATCCAGGAAAGGTGTCTGGTAATCGACTGCGTTAGCCATCCATGCACGATCCAGCCTTCTGAGAGCGGTGTTGTAGGATATATCAAGCAATCGCTGAGCAAGTTGAATACGTTGCTCTTCGCTGGTAACACGAGGATTCTTCAAAACCATTCGATAACCACCGAAAAGTTCGTCGGCTCCCTCACCCACAAATAATGAGTCGGTGTAGTCTTTGGCCATACGAGAAACATAGTAATTTGAGATAATCCCTGAAATGCAGTCCTCGTCGAAACTCTCCAGATACCAAATGGCGTCGGTCACGATGCTCTCGAGGTCGTCATCGGTAATACGATAGATATGATGTTCCATTCCGAGGAACTTGGCCATAAGAATAGCATTCTCAAGGTCTGGTCCGGGAGCGCTATCGATAGTGCCTGTAAAGAGGTGGAGATTCGGGTTATACTGTTTAGCGATTGCGGCAATAATGGAGCTATCAAGCCCACCGCTCAACGATACGCCCTTGACCCCTCTCATCCGCTTCTGTACGGCTTCGATGAGCAGTTCGCGAAGAATCTTAGCTGCGGCCTGCAAATCGTCACCGGGTTCAGGTACATCCGGTATATATGGCTCGTGTTTTTTTAAGCCTTCCTTTGTGCTGTAATAGTGCTGTGGCGGTAGTTCATCGATTTCGTAGCGGGTATGATCGATGAGCCCTTTCATTTCAGAACTGAAATATAGCGTCCCATTCAATTGCGCATAAAAGACAGGACGCGCTCCAACCTGGTCTCTGGCCAGTATGGCCTCATCGCCATCGACAATGGCGGCTGAGAAGCTTCCATCCAGTAGTTTGAAACAGTCCTTGCCATGTTTAAGATAGTATTCCTTAAAGAGTTCAGAATCGGTCTGGCCATCTGCTCTTCCGTTGAATAACTCACCGTCAAACACGATGTATGGTGATCGGGTTGCCACCGCTCCTCTTGCTCTCTCGGGTGTCAGATTGATTTCAATCATACCCAGCGCTCCCTGCCCGTCCGGCAAAGTGCGAAGCGTAAAGTTATCTGGCCCCCGGTGCCGCATAAGCTGAAGCATTTCTTCCACTTCAGCCGTGTGATCTGGAGCACCTTTGCCACTAGTAGCGATAATTCCGGCTATTGCTGCCATAGACCTCCTTTGTAGTAATTATTTGCACTTGAAACTCTAAGCCGCTTTCAAAGCATCGAGCTTCTTGACAGCGTCAAACCCGTCTACACAATAGAAATCGGCGCCGATTTCTTTGGCGTAATCTTCAGAAACAGCAGCGCCACCGATAAGTACTTTGACCTGATCTCGGACGCCGGCCGCATTGAGTGCATCTATTACTTCACCCATAGCTACCATAGTTGTAGTCAGCAATGCCGAGAGTCCAAGGTAGGCAGGCTTTTCATTTTTGACGAATTCTACGATTTTATCGGTAGGAATATCTATTCCTAAATCGTAAACGTCATATCCGGCTCCTTTGAGCAGTATGGCCACGATATTCTTGCCGATATCATGAATATCGCCCTTGACGGTCACAATGCCAAATTTGCCTTTTGTTTCAACATTAGAAGCCTCAAGGTGTGGCTTCAAAATATCCATAGCTGCACCGACCGCATCAGCCGAGGCGAGCATATCGGGGATGTAGTATTCCTTGGCAGAAAACTTTTCACCCACTACTTCCATGCCTGCGGTGAGTCCATTCATAATTATCTGATCCGGAGGGATATTGTTTTCCAGGGCGGCATTGGTCAGTTCGATGACTGCGGGGCCTACCAAGTCTTCATCGATACCTTCGTCATCTGCGGTTTTTCTGCCCTGAATTACATTCTCTTTTAGTGCGGCAATTATGTCTTCACTCATCCATTTCCTCCCTATTGATATATATTTAGCCTGGGCAATATGCCAGGTATTTGCTCGAATATTGTTTTTGTAGTGGCTTCGTCAATATGCTCAACCGGTTTTGCCAGAAGCTCCTGTGTTTTCTCGTATGCGAGTTTGAAAGCGTTGTCTCCTTCGCCATCGCCCTCAAACGGATATACTTCAGAAAGCTGACCGCTGCGCATTACTTTGCGAATATAGCTGATAAACAATTTTTGCGGTGTAGCCGATACGGTCCTGATCTGTTTGAGAATCTCAGCGATCTCTTCCTCGTCAATCTTTGGCTGACGCAGGAAGAATTTGATCATCTTGAAATGGGCATCATCCATAACGGCTTGCGGCAGACAAAAAACGGAATTGCAATCGAGAAGCCCATAAGTGCAGTGCAGATACTGCGGTCCACTAAGTGTGACCAAAATATCCGAAAACAGCCGCTCAATGGATGACTGTTGCCCCGGAATTTTAGGATCACATACGCCTGATGTAGAGTAATTCGGGATTTTGTAATACCGAGCCAACTGGACGCAGTCGACATTATACTGGCTTGTTTCAACCGCGCTGTAAGAATCATTAAGTGTGTCCATTCGGGCTCTGACTGGCACGCTGCCATAAAGAACCGGAGTTCCGGGATTTACTAATTGTCCCAAAGTA
>JABHWQ010000473.1 GCA_018657655.1 Chloroflexota bacterium
ATTGGAAAATCATCGGCAGCATTTCAGGACAGGTTAGCTGGTTGTGATAATTTGGTTGACCATTCTTCTGCTGGTGGTCAGCTGGCAATAGAAAAATATGGCTCCGCGCTGGGGAAGATGCTGGCATATTTGGTTTGTGGCCACCACGGAGGTCTTCCTAACGGATATGGAGCAGAGGCATCGTGTCTCAACAACAGGGTAGAGAAGTCGGTAGAACCATATGAAAACATTGTAAAGAAATACCTTCCGGATGAAATAGTCTTTCCCAAAAAATTTAACGACGGCTTTGAAATCAGCTTTTTTCTCCGCATGGCTTTTTCTTGCCTGGTGGATGCCGATTATCTAGATACGGAAAAATATTTTGATCCCCAAAAACAGGCACAAAGAGAAGGCTACCCGACTTTAGGGGAACTTCACAGGAGGCTTGGTTCGTTTCTTGATGAACTGACAGACGTGGCCGAATCAACACCTGTAAATCATATCCGAGACGAGATACTTCAGGCTTGTATCGCTGCTGCAAGTAAAACAACGGGGCTGTTCTCACTGACAGTACCGACAGGCGGAGGCAAAACCCTGTCTTCTCTGAAATTTGCGCTCGATCACGCGATCCAGAATGGTCTTAGGCGAGTTATTTACGTCATTCCGTACACGTCGATTATCGAGCAAAACGCCGCTGTATTCCGGCGCGCAGTTGGCGATGAATCGGTCCTAGAGCACCACTCCAATTTTGAACCACAAAAAGGTGACGCCCGTAGCTATTTAGCCGCTGAAAACTGGGATGCTCCGCTGGTAGTCACCACAAACGTCCAATTTTTCGAATCGCTGTTCGCAAGCTCACCATCTCAGTGCCGCAAGTTGCATAATATAGCCGGTAGCGTGGTTATAATGGACGAAGCCCAGATGTTGCCTCCGGAATACTTGCGACCTTGTTTACGGGCCATAGAAGAGCTCTCAGGAGCCTACAAGTGCAGTTTAGTTTTCTGCACGGCCACTCAGCCAGCATTGGAAAGGAACAAACTTTTTCCAGGAGGGCTTGAAGGCATTAGGGAGATTGTACCCAATCCAAAGAATATTTTCTCAGCACTCAAACGTGTAAATGTGAATAACCTCGGCAAACGAAATACGGATGCTATCGCTGAAGAATTGATCCGTTGTCGTCAGGTGCTGTGCGTGGTCAATACACGACGCCATGCTGCTGAATTGTTTCAGGTTTTAAATGAGGCACCTGGGGTTTTTCACTTGAGCGCGGCTATGTGCCCTGCGCATCGGAGTCAGAAGCTTCAGGATATCCGGCAAAAACTACTGCAGGGGGACACATGCCGCCTCGTCAGCACTCAACTTATTGAGGCCGGTGTTGATATCGACTTCCCGGTAGTGTATCGAGCAATGGCTGGCATAGATTCAATTGCTCAGGCGGCTGGCCGCTGCAACCGTGAAGGTTGTCTGGATCATCCCGGTGATGTGTATGTCTTTGACACGGATCAAAAGACGCCTTCCGGCCACTTGCGACAGGCCGCTGATGCCTCCGGGAGTGTGTTGCGAAGGCACGAAGATATCCTGGGGCTGGATGCTGTCCGTGATTATTTCAACCTTCTCTACTGGCAAGCTGGCGACAGGTTGGATTCAAAACAAATTCTGACAAAACTCGAAGAGGGAAGCCGCCAGTTATATTTCCCTTTCCGTTCAGTAGCCGCAGACTTTCAATTTATCCCTGACGGTTCGGAAACAATCATCGTACCCTGGGACATCAATGCAGATAAATTGATCAGAAAACTTGAAACCACTGAAATTGAATATCCAATAATTCGCAAGCTGCAGCGCTACACAGTTCAGGTATATCCGCATCATCTCGCCGCGCTTTATAGCCGCGGTGCTCTACAACTGGTAAGAGAAAGATACAACATCTTGATCGATCCCACTTTCTATCGCGATGCTCTTGGTCTGGTTTTAGGCTCCGAATGAATCGTGTTCTACAGGGATTGTTCATCTGAATATGGCCGTTCATTTCAACCTTAGCTGGAGGTGCGCATGGCTTTTGGCATTGCCCTTCGTGTATGGGGCGATTACGCCTGTTTCACCAGGCCGGAAATGAAAGTGGAACGAGTGAGTTATGACGTAATTACCCCATCGGCAGCCAGGGGGATTCTGGAAGCCATTTACTGGAAACCGGAAATCCGCTGGGTAGTCGATCAATTGCTCATTCTAAATCCTGTCAAATTCACAAATATCCGACGTAACGAGCTTGGAGGTAAACTCAGTGAGCGTATTGTGAAAGCCGCAATGAAGAACGGTGATCAACGCGTGGAAAATTTTATCGAGGAGGATCGCCAACAGCGTGCAGCGGTCATCCTGAAGGACGTGGCGTATGTCATCTGCGCCAAGTTCGAAATCAGAAGTGGGCAGGATAACCCAGCCAAGCACCTCGACCAGTTCAATCGACGAGCCCGTCGGGGACAGTGCTACCACCGGCCCTACCTGGGCTGCCGGGAATTTCCCGCTCACTTCGAACTGATCGAGGATACCATGCCTGAATCCCGGCTCAAGGGTAAGGAGCAACTGGGTTGGATGCTGCATGATATCGATTTCGAGAACGACATGCAGGCCCGTTTCTATAACGCTGAAATGAACGACGGCCTGATCGATGTCCCTCCTCTTAAGAGCGAGGAGGTGAAAGCATGATCCTGCAATCATTAGCGCAGTATTATAATCGACTTGTCGCTGATCCCGGTATCAAAATTCCATCTTACGGATTCACTGAGCAGAAAGTGTATTTCTGTCTAGTACTTGATCCGGACGGGAGCCTTGTTCAGGTTGAGGACCTGCGACAGGGAGGGGGGAAAAAGCCAAGACCCTTAATGATGGATGCACCTTTTCTGCCGGGACGAACCTCCGGGATTAAGACATTCTTTCTCTGCGACAATACCGGCTACGTTCTTGGATGGGATGGTAAGGGGAAGACTCTGGACAAATTCCAAGCGTTCAAAGACCTTCACCATGAGCTGTTAGGCGATACGGATGACGAAGATCTGAAAACCCTGCTGCGCTTTATTGATTCCTGGGTACCCGAGCGATGTGCAAAATTAAAATACTGGGAGGATATGGCCGGTTACAACGTAGTTTTTCGCTTGGATGGCCAACTCCGTTACTTGCACCAGTATCCCGAGGCCATTGAAAAATGGCAAAAATACTCTTGGGATATGTTAACAAAAACGCAAGGCATGTGTCTTGTTAGTGGTGAAGACGGTATTATCTCCCAACTTCATTGGCCGATCAAAGGTGTCCGAAAAGCCCAGCCGACCGGTGCGACCATCGTCTCGTTCAACGCAAAGGCTTATGAGTCGTACAGCAAGGATCAGTGCTACAACGCCCCGGTGAGAGAGGATTGCGCTTTTGCCTATGTAACCGCACTGAACCGTTTGTTGGCTTTTGAAGGCAGGCAGAAAATTCAACTCGGAGACTCGACCACGGTTTTCTGGACCGAAAAACCCTCGCCAGCCGAGGAACTCCTTCCACAGCTTCTGGCCGCTGAGTCAATGGATGACAAGAGTAGGGCACACGATACTGGTGTTATGCTCAAGTTGCGGGGAATTCTCGAAGCTCTGCGAGATGGCAAATACCCGCCTGATCTGGGAGACCCGTCGGTCAAATTTTTCATTTTGGGCCTTTCACCAAATAACTCGCGTTTGGCGGTGCGTTTATGGAGTGTCAGCAGCGTGGGCGAGTTGGCCGAGCGTGCCGGGCAACATTTTGAGGACTTTGCGCTCGAG
>JABHWQ010000525.1 GCA_018657655.1 Chloroflexota bacterium
CTTTATCCAACTCCTGATCCCGGTGATTTCTATATTCCTTCGCTCGGTGGAAAAAACGCATCGCTGCATGAGCCGCCGTGGTGGCTGCGAACTGAAGATTTTGTTGAACTTTAAGCAGGGTGCATACAATGAGTTTTTTCTCCACAGGTATTTTCTGGCTGATAGAGGGTGTGCTGTTGAGCCTCTCGATAGCAGGTCTTAAGATCTGGCTTGAAGACCGTGACATAGCACCCCCGCTATGGCAATGGGTACTGTTGGTTGGATGGATATTGTTGTGCGGATTCACGATATCTTTTGTCGGCACGAGCCTGGGCGAAAACGAAACCGTGGCAGCGGCAAAGGGCGGGATGCTGTTCGGCCTGATAGCCGCGATCAGCGGAGCGGGACTCTGGAGGCTGGTTGTTACCAAGGCTACCGGGCGGCATACAGATGCTCAATAAGCTGCTGCCTCCAATCGTTATTCTGGCTTTAATTGGCGCACTTGTGTATGGCAAGATGGAGTTTCGGCAGGAAACCTCCAACCTGGTACAGTCTTCCCTGGCAGGCCAGTACGAAGTAAAATTATCGGGAGCAGTTTATGATCTGCGTCCCGTTGGCGAGGGCGGCGAACAATTGGCGGGCTGGGCAGCAGTTGCTGAGGGCGCCGGGTTTGCGGGGCCGCTGACGGTTATCGCGGTATTCGATACGGCGGGAATTCTCCAGCAGGGACAGGTTGCCAGGCACGGCGAGACAACTTTGTTTTATAATCTGGCCAGGCCAGCGGAGTTGATTCGTGGACTGATTGGAAAATCTTACGCCCAGATTGCTCAAGGAAATTACCAACTCGACACTGTTTCCGGAGCCTCGGCCACAACCGGAGCTGTGCTGACGGCAATCGGGCAGGCCGCAGAGGTAATAGGAGAGGCGCCTTTCGGTTTCATCCCGGCAAAGCAATCAGTACAATTCGAATTTGGATTTGCCGAAGTAGTTGTTATTATCCTGTTCCTGTCGGGAATCCTTGCCGTTAAGCGGAAAATCTCTTACAAGGCTCAACTGCGTTTTATCACTCAGGCTGCTGGACTGCTGGTTATCGGATTCTGGGAAAATTCGCCCATATCGATGGTTAAGATCACATCTTTTCTCCTTGGATACATTCCTTCACTTTATACAGGTTTCTACTGGTATCTATTGCTTGGCGGTTTTGTGTTTTCAATCCTGCTCACAGGCCGAAACATCCATTGCCGGTATGTTTGTCCATTCGGCGCCATGCAGCGCTTTACGGGCCTGATAGGTGGGGCGGATAAAAGCTTGCCCACAGCGATGGCACTTTGGGCCAGAAGAATAAGAAATCTGCTGGTTATTTCCCTGCTTTTTTATGCTTTTCTGAGCAATAATGCAGGTATCGCCGGTTACGAGCCATTCGGGACGGCATTCACGTTGAATGGAACGGTACTATACTGGCTATTGCTGGTGACAGTTTTGACTTCATCACTATTTCTGCGCAATCCATGGTGTCATTATTTATGCCCGATTCAATCAATCGCTGAACTGCTCATATCAGTTAGGAGAAAATTGGAAAGCCTGTTGAGCAGAAATGGCAACGGAGAGAAGACGCGGGAAATTTAATAACCCTGCTATACTGCCTGGCCTTTATTCTCACCCTGCGCTTTAACCTATATTCCATATTACTCTTGAGCAGGCCAAAGCCTTGCCTGTCCTCTGTGCAATTGCCCGTCTCCACTGGGCATTTATGTGCGTAAAAGCAGCAGACTGCTCGAAATCGCACATATTAAAAATGATTAAACACCGCTTCCTGAATATTCAATAGCCTGCGTAATAATAACCTGTAGAACTCACCATGTATGGCACTTTTCTTGTAGTTTCCGGGCAAAAGCAGCCTCAATCCATTCAAATAATTGTTGTACAACAAAAGGCCGATAGAAGTTAATTCGGTTGGTGCGTAAGCAGGATGCTGCATGCGTTTGTTGGCATTGTAAGTATTCAGGCAGAAAAAGATTACCAGACAATACTTGCGCAAATGAAAAGAGAACATGAAGGACTTTGGACTTTAAACTTGGATGAAAAGACGAGTATATGGCCACGATCGATTTGGAAATGACGCGTATTGAAGGACACATGGATGTGGAGACGACTATCAACAATGGCAGGGTGGTGGACGCCCGGATCAAGGGAAAGATGTTCCGCGGCCTTGAAAATCTGCTGGCTGGCCGTCACCCGGTGGATGCACTGCGAATAACCCAGAGAGTATGCGGAGTGTGTCACGAGGTCCACGGTATCGCCAGTTCTCTGGCGCTGGAGGAGTTGTACGGAGTTAATCCGCCCCGTAACGGAAGAATACTTCGCGACATGATCCTTGCTCTCCACCTGGCCACCGATCACCTGCTCCATTTCTACACTCTCA
>JABHWQ010000491.1 GCA_018657655.1 Chloroflexota bacterium
GGCTCCGTTTGTTTTAGGATTTTCCTACCTGTTGGCGCTGCCGGCCGGTTATATCATCGGCGAGCTTCCCAGTCGAGTCGTTAAAAGAAAACGAGGCATTGGGCTGCAAATAATAGTAGGCATTTGTGTTGGAATCTGTTACGGAGTAGCTGTCGCTTTCGGCCTTACCCCTAGTTTATACAGTCTCCTGGGATTGGCTGCAGGCATATTCCTGGCTATAAATCAGTTCCGTTAAGGCCGAATTCGTCATGCAAATTCTTTTGTAGTAATATAAAAGTACTGATAGCAACGTATTGAATTATGGAAGGACGGCAGAAACGATCACGAAATCGGTTCGAAGGAGGGCCCACAGTGATCAGCGAGGGTAAACGTTGTTATATCAATAATACTGATACTGCAAACTGGAGCCCTCAGAATGATTTTCCCTTACCTCGGAGTTAGTGGATGACAGAAGAGAGAATCGGAGCAATAATCGTAGCTGCAGGGAAAAGCGAGCGAATGAATGGAATTGATAAACTATTCACTTTGCTGGATGGAAAACCGTTGCTAGCAAAAGTGATCGAAGTTTTTCAGGAGTGTGATTCAATCGATGAAATAATCGTTGTCCTGGGGCAGGAAAACCTGGAAAGAACACAGCAAATGACCAGTCAGAATGGCTGGTCGAAAGTATCCTCACAATGCCTTGGTGGGGCCAGACGCCAGGACTCAGTTAATGAAGGGCTCAAAAGGTTAAATAACTGCCAATGGGTTATAATCCATGATGGAGCCAGGCCTTTGGTCACTTCTGATATTATAATGAAAGGGTTGGCAGAAGCACACGGAATTGGCGCAGCAGTAGCTGCGGTACCGGTTAAAGATACCATTAAAATGACCTCTGAGGAGGGATTCGTTCGGGATACGCCATTGCGTGACAATCTATGGGCAGTTCAAACACCTCAGGTGTTTCGTTCCGATTTGATTATCCAAGCCCATAGCCAGATTACCGAAGAGGTAACCGATGATGCCACTATGGTAGAAAAACTGGGACACGAGGTCAAGCTCTATATGGGTTCATACCAAAACATCAAGATCACCACTCCTGAAGATCTGGCGCTGGCAGAAATCATACTGAGGAACAAATGAACATACGCATTGGAACTGGCTACGATGTTCATAAACTGGAAAAGGGGCGGAAACTGGTGCTGGGCGGAGTGGAGGTACCTTTTGATAGAGGGTTGCTGGGATGGAGCGATGCCGATGTCGCGGTCCATGCCATCATCGATGCATTACTCGGAGCCGCTACCTTGGGAGATGTTGGGACATATTTCCCTTCCGATGATCCCCAATACAAAGATATATCAAGCCTGATTCTGCTTGAAAAGACAGGTGATTTGCTCAAAGAAAATCAATGGCAGATCGGCAACATTGATGTTACAATCATTGCTCAAGAGCCAAAGCTGGCACCCTTTATAAATACGATGAGGGAGAAAACTGCCGAGGCTCTATCAATCAACGAAGACCAGATCGGGATAAAAGCCAAAACCGCCGATAAACTTGGATTCGAAGGAAAAAGTGAAGGAATAGTTGCTCACGCAGTAGCTTTATTGAGGAAACCAAATGAAGATCCATAATACGCTCTCCAAACAAAAAGAGGATTTTGTACCCAGCGGTGATGAAATAAAGATGTATGTCTGTGGGGTAACGCCCTATGACTCGTGTCATATTGGACATGCCATGAGTTATATCATCTTCGATATGGTCCGGCGCTACCTTAAATTCAAGGGCTACAAAGTCAAATATATCCAGAATTTTACTGATATCGATGATAAAATTATCGCCCGCGCCAATGAACGCGGTATTCCCGCCAAAGAAATGGCCGAGGAATTCATCGATGAGTATTTCAAAGATATGGACTCCCTCAATATCATGAGGGCCGATATCTATCCGAGGGCAACTGAAGAAGTACCGGATATCATCAACACCGTCCAAAAATTGATTGAGACAGGCCATGCCTATGAATTGCATAGCGACGTGTATTTCAGAGTTCAGAGCGCCAACAATTACGGCAAACTCAGCCATCGCAATCTGGACGATATGCGTGCCGGGGCCCGGATTCAAGTAGATGAGGATAAAGAATACGCCCTGGATTTCGCCCTGTGGAAAGCGGCCAAGCCCGGCGAACCCAGTTGGGATAGCCCCTGGGGAGAGGGAAGACCGGGATGGCACATCGAATGCAGTGTCATGTCTCAGAAATATCTGGGCGATTCACTGGATATTCACGGTGGAGGACAGGACCTTGTCTTCCCCCATCACGAAAATGAGATTGCGCAATCAGAAGCTTTCACCGGAGTCATCCCGTTCGTCAAGTACTGGATGCACAACGGATTACTGCAGCTCGATGAAGAAAAAATGAGCAAATCTCTGGGCAACCTCATAACCGTCGATGAAATACTGCGCAAGAACAGCGCCGATGCGTTGAGGCTTTTCATCCTCAGCTCACACTATCGAAGCCCTTTGTCATTTTCCGATGAGGGACTAGCAGCTATGGAAAAGGGAGCCGAGCGACTCACCCGAGCAGCGAATTTGGAGAGTAACGATACTCAGGGCCAACCACTGAATTCTGAGCCATACCGGCAACGTTTTATCGAAGCCATGGACGATGATTTCAATTCAGCACAAGCAATCGCTGCTCTTTTCGATCTGGCAAGGGAGATAAACAAGGCCAGTGAAGAAAGCATTCCAATAGCCGATGCTCAGAGCACACTCCTCGAGTTCGCCGAGGTTTTGGGACTCACCCTTGTGAAAGTCCAGCGAGAATTTGATGGCGGCCCCTTTGTCGATTTGCTGGTAGACATTCGTACACAATTGCGTACTGCCAAACAGTGGCAACTCGCCGACATTATTCGAGATCGTCTTTCCGAACTGGGAATCACTATTGAGGACACACCCCAGGGACCAAAATGGAGCCAGGAGTAAGTAATGACTTCGAATTCTTCTTTTTATATAAAATTCTTTGCGCCCGTAGTGCCGGAAACCGTAGCCGCTCTCATGCAAGTGGTCGATAGTAAAATCAAACAGGGCGCCACGAGGCTCGGTTTGTTGATCTCAACTCCGGGAGGGGATGTCTTCCAGGGCCTGTCCGTCTACAATTACTTAAAAGGTATCCCATTGGAAATAGTAACTCACAATTTCGGGAGTGCCGATTCTATAGGCGTGGTCCTTTTCTGTGCCGGTTCCAGACGGTTATCCGTGCCGCATGCACGGTTTCTGCTTCACGGGGTACAATGCAGATTCCCTCAGCCAATGAGTCTGGAAGAGAAACAACTTGAGGAGAAACTGAAAGGGCTGCAAATAGATATGGGCAACATTGCCCGCGTAATAGCCGATACGGTAGCTAAAGATAAGCAGCAAGTGATTGACGATATGTTAAACCGTACCACTCTTTACCCTGAAGAAGCGGTAGAATATGGTTTGGTGCATGAAATACAATCGAAGCTATTTGAACCCGGCGCAGAGGTAATATCAATTCAGGTAGCACCGAAAGCAACTGTTAAACGCAGTGATGGATCGCAAAATGTGGCAAGTGATTGGACAGGATAAAATCATAGACTCATTGAAGCACAGCCTCTCCGACGGGCATCTTTCGCACGCCCATCTTTTTTTGGGCCCGAAGAACGTAGGAAAGATGACTCTGGCTATCAATCTGGCTCAGGCTCTGAATTGCGAGTCGGACTCAAAGCCGTGTGGTCAATGCCATATCTGCCGACGTATTGCTTCCGGCAACCATCCAGATATCCAGTTCATCCAATTGGCCGAAGCAGACGATACCGATAAATCATCTTCTCGCAAAACGATCAGTGTTGAGCAGATACGGGATATGCAATACAGTATCAATCTGAAACCATATGAAGGAAGCCATCGGGTCATCATCATCGATGGAGCGGACCATATGAGTGATGGAGCAGCCAACTCGCTATTAAAAACGCTGGAGGAGCCGCCATCGAACACTGTCTTTGTCCTGCTTGCAATCGATGAGGCCCTGCTTTTACAAACTATTCTTTCTCGCTGTCGGAAGTTCGATTTGCTCCCAATGACTGTTGACATAGCACGCCAGGCACTGATAGAGCAGTATGGAATACAACCTGAACGCGCAGAACTCCTGGCTAGAATCTGTCACGGTCGCATAGGATGGGCCATCTCAGCAATCGAAGACGAAAGCATATTGGAGGAACGTTCCCGGAATCTGTCAAATCTCATTGACCTCGCCAGCGCAGACACTACCGATCGTTTTGAGTTTGCCTCCGAACTCGCCACACAGTTCGGCAAGAGCAGATTAGCAGTAAGGGAAGACCTTATATTATGGGTCACCTGGTGGCGAGATATCATGCTAATGAAAAATGGTTGCGCTGATTCAATTATTAATATCGACCATGAAAACGTGCTTCGGGAACATGCGGAACAATGTAGTACGAGCGTAATCGGGGAGACAATAAAAGCTATTCAGGAAACAATGCAACAACTAGACCAGAATGCCAATCCCCGCCTTGCGCTCGAGGTATTAATGTTAAATATCCCTATAATTGAAAGAGAGAGAAGTCATGCCTGATGTAGTTACAGTTCGTTTCAAGCCAGCCGGACCAAGCTATTACTTTGACCCGGGAGACGTCGAATGCGAGATAAGTGATTGGGTCATAGTGGACACTGCTCATGGGCAGTCGATGGGGCGGGTAATCGCCCCTCGCAAAGAGATATCTCAAGAAGAGGTTCAGGAGCCTTTTAAACCGGTAATACGCAAAGCGAAATCTGAGGAAATTGAAAAGTTCGAAGAACTCAAAAAAGAAGATAGGGAAGTCCTGAAAAAATGCGGTGAACTGGTTGCCAAACACGACCTCTCTATGAAGCTCATAGCTTCGGAATATAACTTCGATGGGAGCCACCTGACAATATATTTCAGCGCGGAAAACAAAGTAGACTTTCGTTCCCTGTTGAAAGAAATGGGCTCCACATTTAAAACCCGTGTGGAACTACGCCAAATCGGGGCACGAGATGTTGCCAAACTGCTGGGAGGAATCGGTAGATGTGGAAGACAGATATGTTGCACAACCTCACTCTCCAGATTTGCCCCTATTTCGGTGAGGATGGCCCGCGATCAATCCCTGCCGCTTAATCCGCAGATGATATCGGGTATTTGCGGGAAGTTGCTCTGCTGCCTCAAATATGAGCACGAGCAATACCTAGATATCAAAGCAAACTTGCCCAACAAAGGGAAAAATGTACTCACACCACAAGGCCCAGCCAAAATACTCAATATCAATTACCTGAAAGGGACCGCAATAGTACACCTCGAAAGCGAGGCCACGGTAGAGATTGAGATATCCCAACTGAAACCGCTAAAAGGAGAAAAGAACAAGGGGAATGCTTAAGGACAGACTGGGTTTCCATTGTCACAGCCTCAAACACATTGAACATGGCGTATTAGGGAACAGCCTCAACCGTGGGGAGTTTTTCAATTTTTCTCCGGAGGACATAGCAGAACTCAAGAAAGAACTCCTAAAAAATGGTTTATTCAGGAGTATCCATGCCCCACTCGTCAAGTTGGATTGGTATCCTGATCCGCCTACATGGTCGTTTTTATGCGACGTGGACGAAGACAGCCGCAATCGCACTTTTAAAATGGTAACTGAAACCCTGGCACATGCTGAGGATATCGGAGCCGAATACATTATCGTTCACTTCCCGATCCCTTGTACCGATTTTTCCGGAGAAAGCGAACCAAAACTGGAAAGCATTGCCTGGAAGAGTTGCGATCAGCTTGCTGAACTCAGCATGAAAAGGAATGTATCAATACACATCGAGGGACTGGGCAATAGCCCTTATCTGAACAATGGATTCCTGATTCAAGCGCTCGAGCAGTACCCTTTGCGTTATTGTTTCGATACCGGCCACATGAATCTGGCATCACATGTAAATGAATTTGACCTTTACGAATTCGCGGAGGAAATCGCTCCTTTTGTGGGATCGATGCATCTGTGGAATACCCGCGGAGCCGAGGACTACCTTACTTTTCGACACATTGCAGTCCATCCCAGTCAAGATCCAGAGGAAGGGTGGGCAGACATCAAAAGGCTACTGGAAATCCTGCAGCCAACCTATCCTGTCATTTTTGAAAGTCCTGCTTCTTATCCGGAAGCGTTAGGAAATCATGATTATCAAGACGGAGTCAAATGGGTAAAAGAAATCCTAGAAACATTATCATAACCGGATTCTCCTACACCGGAAAAACCCAAGTGAGCCAGATCGTGGCCAAACGACTTGGGTGGGAGCTAGTAGATACCGATGAAGAGATCGTGAAACTGGCGGGTAAACCTATCCCCGATATATTCGCTCAGGACGGAGAGGATCATTTTCGCAAGCTGGAGAGACAAGCGCTGGAGAGTGTTTGCCAGAAAGCCGAGAGGATTATCTCCACCGGCGGCGGAATTATCATGGCAGCCGAGAATCGAGAAATAATAAAGAGTTCCGGGGCCGTGATCTGCCTTGAAGCGGAACCGGAGACTATATACCAGCGCCTGATGATTGATGCCGAAAAATCAGAGGAGAAAGTGGTTAGACCCCTTCTATCGGTTGACGATCCCTTGGAACGTATCAAGTCGCTCAAAGAATCTCGTCAGCTTAATTATGACCAAGCCGATTGGACCGTTCGAACCGATCACCTCACGCTGGAAGAGGTAGCCAGCGAATTGATACGCGGCTGGAATTATATCAACAAAGAACACTCAACCGCTGCCACCGATAGTGACATTTCATGCAAGGTAACCACCGCCACAGCAAGCTATCCCATAATGGTCGGCTGGGGCTTATTGGATACCCTTGGACAAAAGATGAAAAATGCCGGACTTGCCGGAACTGCTTACTTGATTAGTGATGACCAAGTTTTCCCACTATACGGGGAAAGAGTAAGAGCCTCGCTAAAAAGTGCGGGTTTCAACATTGAATCACTCGTCGTAACGCAGGGAGAGCCGAGTAAATCCTGGGCAGTTGCGATGCGAATCTACGATTTCCTGGTCTTGCACCGCGCCGAGCGATCTCATACCATTGTGGCATTGGGAGGCGGGGTAGTGGGAGACCTCGCAGGTTTTATCGCCGCCACCTTTCTCAGAGGAATGCCGCTTGTTCAGGTTCCAACCAGCCTTATGGCGATGGTCGATTCCTCAATCGGCGGCAAAGTGGCCGTAAACCATCCGGAAGGGAAAAATCTTATCGGGGCATTTTACCAGCCTCGGCTGGTTCTCTCCGATGTTCAGACTTTGGCCACTCTTCCAAAGCGGGAACTCACTTCAGGTTGGGCCGAGGTAATAAAACATGGCCTCATTCGCGATTTAGAATATTTCGAATTTCTAGAACAAAATGTGGACAACCTGACTAACCTGGATAAAGAAGTCACAACTGAAGCCATCAGACGTAGCGCCTCCATCAAAGCCGCTGTGGTAAGCGAAGATGAAAGAGAAGCAGGGTTGCGCACCATTCTCAATTATGGGCACACAATCGCTCACGGACTGGAGACAGCTACTAATTACACTCAAATGCTTCACGGTGAAGCTGTCGCTATCGGCATGATAGGTGCCGCGCAAATCGGGGAGAAGCTAGGACTCCTCAATGGCGATGCAGTGAAACGCCAGATGGATATTCTTGTCAACTTCGGTCTTCCGGCAACCTATCCCGGAGCTGATTTGCGAGCCATCATGAGAGCGATAGAACTGGACAAAAAAGTCCAGGGTAAAGCAGTGCGATGGGTTTTGCTTAAGCAAGTCGGAGAAACCGTAATTAGGAAGGATGTACCATCGGATGTGGTGCAGAGTGTGATCGAAGAACTCGTGAGAAAGAACTAGAGCAAAACCGGAGCTTGAGAATAGACATATGTCCAAGTATGGATTGCTGATTGATTATGAATATTGCACAGGCTGTCACACCTGTGAGATCGCCTGCAAGCAGGAACACGAACTACCGGTTGGGCAATGGGGAATAAAGATCAGCCAGTCAGGTCCGATGCGGTATGCGGATGATAAATGGACCTTTGATTATATCCCTGTACCCACTGATCTCTGTGATTTGTGCCGGGATAGGATTACCGAAGGACTTCAACCATCGTGTGTCAAACACTGCCAGGCTGGTGTAATGAAATATGGCACAATCAAAGAGCTGGCGAAATACATGGAATTCAAATCGAAAACGGTTTTGTTTGTTCCCGAAGTAGCACAATGATAACAAACGTATCATGCAAATTTTGTGCCAGCAGATGCGGCATGTTGATTAGGTGGGAAGGCGAGAAGATCAAACGTATAATGAGTGATCCTGCTCATCCGGTGAGTCGAGGTTGGTCATGCGCGCGGGGTAGGGCTGCAACAGCTAAATATCACAGAAACCGAAGAGGTCGGGAAGGAGTTTCAGATTCTCTCGAATGAAAGTATTATACTGGTGCCGGCATTCCCTGGCCTTCAGGCCCAACAAATCCCTGAATAGTGCCATCGTATCGGCGGACAAGAGTTCTAATTCTGGCAACCAATTCACGCGAACTAAAAGGTTTTACCATGTAACAGTCGATTCCATATGCGGCCGCTTTCGCCCAAGCTATTTCCTGATTGCTATTACCCAGCATGATAATAGGGATATCGGACTCTTGACGAATTTGGGAACTTACCTCCCATCCACTTTTTCCCGCTTTTTCTTCAACGACAACAACGCTCGGCAAATGACCCCCTAGCTTCTTCAAGTTGATACTTCGAGCCATTGTAGTTTTAATCCCAGCGTCTTCCAAAACCAAAACAAGTTCTCGGGCAGAGACTTGGTCATCACCGATAACCATAACTCTTGTGTTTTCGTTTGATGCTATCTCGCTATCCGAAGATTTATCTAGCCCCATTCCAATCATCTCCTTGCCCACATCTTCTCGATTCATTGACCGCAACTTTGCCACACACAACAAATCGTCGTTAAAGTCTATCCCTAGTACTTTTATCCTACTGCACAAAAGTAAAAGTCTGAGTAAATTAATGTAAAGGTATAGTTAAGCAAGGGTAAACATTTGGTAACAGCTATTGCCTCAAAATGGTTAAACAAAAGGATAAGAGGTTAGAAAACAGAAGATATTTTTACCAATTGTGGAATATATTAAGAAGGGATTCAGGTTGAACCATGAATCCCTTTTAATTACATGAAACTCGGAAGCTACCGAGCGTATCTATTTAGACAGCTTGTAGCCAACTCCTCGTTCAGAGATGATTAGTTTGCAATTCTGTGGGTCATCCCTCAGTTTAACTCTCAAACGCTGTATATACACTTTGAGATAATCGGTCGAATCAACATAGTCCGCCCCCCAGACTTTTTCCAGCAAGACTCGATGCGGTATCACCCGCCCTGCATTTCTGGCAAGGAAGTGAAGCAGGCTGTATTCCGTGGGAGTCAGTTTGACCTCGTTACCATCCACACGTACTTCATGGGAAGAATAATCAATCCTAATCTTGCCCACAGTGAGAGGTTCTTCCTCTTCCTCAAATTGAGGCATGGTAGAGCGCCGCAGTACAGCCTTGACTCGGGCTAAAAGCTCAACATGGCTGAATGGTTTGGTAATATAATCATCAGCCCCCAGCTCCAGCCCCTTTACCTTATCGAACTCCTGATCCTTCACGGTGAGCATGATTACAGGCACATCAGAGAAAAGCCGTATTCTCCGGCAAACCTCAAAGCCATCTATATCCGGCAATCCGACATCCAGGATAACAATGTCAGGGCATTCTTTTTCGATTAAGCCCAACC
This sequence comes from Chloroflexota bacterium, assembly GCA_018657655.1. GTDB lineage: Bacteria > Chloroflexota > Dehalococcoidia > SZUA-161 > SpSt-899 > JABMQN01. The sequence goes on from JABHWQ010000491.1 coordinate 9,793, forward strand.
CATCAATGCCTTCATTGGCAGAAACCACGTCAACATCAGGCCAGCGCAGATCGAAACAAAGTGAAACCGCTTCCACTATTTCCGGGTCATCTTCAATGATTACTACTTTCATGATTTCCCCTTTCGCATTATTCTACATCAAGCAATCAGATTTGTGTAGCAATCACTACCAATCAACATCGCTACAATAACGGTAAGGTCACAGTGAAAGTACTGCCTTTCCCTCCATTATTGCCTGCTACTTGGATTGTACCGCCATGGAGTTTAACCAATTGCCTTACCGTAGCCAGTCCTACGCCCATTCCTTTAACGCCACTCCGGCTTATTTCCCCTCGATAAAAAGGCTCGAAGATCAGATCAACCTCGTCATTCGGTACACCAGGCCCCGAATCTGCAACTTGCATAATCATTTGACTTCCATCCACCCAGACACGCAGACGTATTTCGCCACCTCCCGGGGTGAATTTGTTGGCATTGCCAAGCAGATTCGTAAGAATGTGTTCAAAGCTGTCCGGATCGGCCATGACAGGTGGACATGATTCAGGAATATCAAGGGTAATATCTTAAAAAAGCCACCGAAATATGAGAGAATGGTGGTATGGCATACAAAAGAAGTTGTCCAAGATGCGGAAATATAAAGAGTTGGGCAGTAAGGAGAGATAAGAGGAAATGCTCTCCATGCCGATATGAATGGAAGGCAAATCGTCTTCCTTTACACTTATCA
>JABHWQ010000301.1 GCA_018657655.1 Chloroflexota bacterium
CCCCCCGCCACACTTCTCTTTTAGAGCACAAACTTCACATGATATACCACAAGCTGCCGGCAGCATGACCATGTTTTTGTAATTCAAGAACAATCCGCACGATACTGGTGACATTGCACTCCATCCATAGACTATCTCATTCTGAGATCAGCGGAGAATCTCTCCGATTAATCAATCAGAATGACACTCAATTCCCACTATTCAAATTACTAAAAGCCAGGTATTTTGAGTCCCCCGGTCAGTGCGCCCATTTTCTTCTCGGCAAGTTCCCGTGACATCTGGGTCGCCTCTTTAAGCGCTGCCAGTACCATGTCTTCCAACAACTCCACGTCTTCGGGATCCACTACCTCAGGCAATATTTTGATCGATTTCACTTCCTGGTGGCCGCTCATCACCACAGTTATCGCCCCACCTCCGGAAGTCGCCTCAACTGTCGCATTACCCAGTTCTTCCTGCGTTTTGATCATTTTCGCCTGAAGTTGTTGAGCTTGTTTGAGCATCTTTTTGTCCATCATCGCATATACTCCTCACTGATGATTTTAGCTCCATGTGCCAGTGCCTCTTTGACCAAATGGTTTTCCCTGGCTGGTGGCGGAGCGGGTCTTTTTTCCTTGCCAATCAAAACTGTCTGCACATCACAGTCTATACTAAAAACTGCATTGAGCTTCTCCTTTAGAATTTGAGTATATTCAAATTTTGGATTATCAAAATTATCTTTGTGAAACGGAGCATAGAATCCCAAGATAAGCGCATTCCCCTCCAACGATACCGGTTCACAGGAGCCTCGAAGTAGAGCATCTATGTTACCTTTGGTGCCTTTACATGCTTTTATCAACTCGTTCCAGTGTTTCTGGATATGTTGGATATCAGATGAACCTTCGGTCCGAGATACCTCCCGAACAACCGCCGGAATTGGTGGCTCCGTATCTGTCACTTTCGGCTCACTTTGAACTGGAGTGGCAGTTTGTTCCTTTTTAGGACGAGGCGTTGTTTCCGCTTTCTTTTTCGGCTCCGGTGCAGTTTCCACACACTGTACGGCACAATCAATCAGCGCCAGTTCCAAAGGCAAAGTCGATTGTGGACTAAAACGAAAGTCAGCCTGAGAAAAGAGTCTTATTGCTTGAGATATCTCCTCCAGCGAAGCATCGGCCGCAAGGCTTCTCATCTCGTTCAACTCTTCAGGAACAAGCCCGGCCACATCTTCGGCACCAGCCTTGACCAGCATCACATTTCTAAGGGAATCCGTCAACTCACGATTAAACTGTCGCAAGTCCAGACCGTCATCAGCAACCCCATTTATGATAGCCAATCCACCACGAATATCATTGGTAAGAATCGATTTCCTCAAATCCTTTATTCGAGCATCTCCAGTGAGTCCCAACTCCGAACGAACCTGCTGTAATTCGATATTCGATCCATGATAGACCACCATCTGTTCCAGCATATTTTCGGCATCCCGGAGGCTTCCGGTAGCGTTTTTGGCTATCAGTGCAAGCGCTTCCGGTTCGGAACTGATACCTTCAGCCTGACAAATATAATCCAACCTTCCGATCATGGCAGCTAGGGGAATTCGACGCAGGTCAAATCGCTGGCATCGCGATGTAATAGTGGCTGGTACCTTGTGCACCTCGGTTGTAGCCAGGATGAAAATCACATGTTCGGGAGGCTCCTCAAGCGTTTTGAGCAACGCATTAAACGCGGAATTACTCAACATATGAACTTCGTCGATGATATAGACTTTGTATTTCGCGTTATTGGGCGCATAGTTAACCTTCTCTTTAAGATCGCGAATATCATCAACACCTGTATTCGAGGCGGCATCAATCTCTATCAAATCGATAGCACGGCCCTCGTTGAATGCCTGGCACATAGAGCACTCGTTGCAGGGTTCGCCCGTTTCGTTTTGAAGACAGTTTACCGCTTTGGCCAGTATGCGCCCGGTACTGGTTTTGCCGGTTCCACGAGGCCCGAAGAAAAGCAACGCGTGTGCAACTCTATCGGTAGTGAGTGCATTGAGCAACGTCCGGGTTACCGGCTCTTGGCCTACGACCTCTGAGAGGGTTCGGGGACGCCATTTGCGATAGAATACTTCCGCCATCAGGGGTGTTCCTCGCGATGAAGAATACTGCCCTCCACAGCCGGTGAAGCGCCCAGCGCCGCATCCAGCTGACTCAGCATCTCCCTTTTATTTTCAGGCAATTTGCCATTTATCGAAACATAATTGGAAACATGATCGCTCACAAACTCAGAGTTTACATCCAAAAGTTCGATGAGTAATCTTTCCTCACGCAGAACCTCTTCCGAGGACAGCTGATTAAACTCACCTCGATCCACTGCCTGTTGAAGTGGAGTACCGGGAAACACGATCAACGTACGAACTCTTATGAAATCAGGATCTGTAGCATTGAGAACTCGCGCCGTACCCTCAGCATGTTCTTTCCATCGAGCTTGTCCACCTATCCCCAGGATCACATATTCCGAAAGGGAAATACCCGCTTCTTTGACTCGCTTACCCCCCTCGATCATCTCCTCAGCCGTTGCCCCTTTGTCGATAAACGTTAGCAACTCATCATCACCGGTTTCCAACCCCAAATGGAGGCGAGTGAGCCCGGCATCATTGAGTTGCTTCAATTCAAATGGAGTCTTTCTGAGTACAGTTTTAGCACGAGCATAACTGGTTACGCGTTCCAGTGAAGGAAACGCTTCATAGAGGAATGTTATGACTTCAACCAGGTCCGCAGCTTTCATGATGAGGCTATCAGAATCGCCAATAAAGGCCGTTTTGACGCCTTCATTCGTCAGCCATAATAATCCGTTTGATAACGCCACTTCCCCAACACGATCGCCATAGCCATTCTTTTCGGCCCAGTCGGTTGTCTCATCAGCCAACGTTTTCATAGCCAGAATATCATGTTTGATTTCATTGACCGATCTCAACTCCAGCTTATCACGATTCCAATGTACGCCATAGCAAAAAGTGCACCGGTTCCATGAACAGTTGCGGGTAGCTCTCACTAACAAAGAATAGGCCTCGCTCGGAGGACGATAAGGAGGAGTTTCAAAGTTCATCATTATTATCTTTTGGTTACAACTTGTAGCTGCATTCTGACAAGTCAATGATATCAGGGGACAATAGGGGGGTCAAGAAAAACAAAAACGGGCGAGGACTTGAGTCCTCCCCCGTTACACTGACCTTAAATATGATGGTATTATTTCAGGAAACCGCTTGTGCGCCTCTGCGCTTCCGTAGCACCAGATATCCTGCTGCCAAACAAAAGAATTGTAGAGAGCTCCGGTACCGGTGCGCTGGACTTCAACCGGGAGCAGGAAAACCGACTACCATCATAGAATACCTTCATTCCCGTACAATCACCAGAATAGCTCAACTGTAGAGCCACCATGTGGTTTTCTAATACTATCTGATTTTCCATGCCTTTCAAGGTTAAAACTCCACACTGTTTTCCCCACTCTTTTCCTATATTAGCTTCTCCCTCGGCCAACTTCGTTCCAGTAACGGCACCATCTGAGTCTACGGAGTATACCGTCGCAGTGAGTTTACCCTCGCCACCAAACTGATTTTCGTAAACAAGAGCCAAATTCCAATCACCCTTACTCACAAACTGCTGCTCGACTATTACTGGATCAGCATAAACGACCGCCCAGGCTATATCGCATCAAATGACCATCGCGTATCGTTGACAACTTATTCCTCAAAAGGTTATTCTCTTAGCTGGATGTTTCTACAGGACCGGAGCGCCCAATCTCTATTATTGAAAAGGAGAGCATTATGGAAAAAACCCGCTATC
>JABHWQ010000429.1 GCA_018657655.1 Chloroflexota bacterium
TGATGGAGTCGGTTGAGTTTCATCCGAATTATCGTCAGAGGGTCCTAACAAATCGATCTGTTCTTGCACTTTTTCTTCGATCTCTTCTTCAGTTACAGCTAATCCGAGTTCGGCTGAGATTTGCCGGTATTTCTCGCTTGCAGGCATGATGTCATGAAGTACGGTCCCAGCAATATCAGCCTGTAATTCGGGGCTTATTACTCGGATACCATTGAGCTGGAGCATATCGATATAGTCATTCATATCGAAGGACTTATCGTTTACTTTGAGGACTGTTTTGCTGTAAGGAGCTACTTGGCTATCGTAGATGGCATAGATAACGAGGCCAAGTACAATTGAAATGATAACACTGGATATGATGATGACTATACGCCGCCGCTTCTGCTCCTTTTGCCAGCGGGAACGCTGACCTTTGGTGATAACCCATTCTGAGTGTTGTTTTTTCTTGGGCACAGATAAGCTACCTTTCTCTATGTGCTAGAAGGCAAAGTGACGAAGGAAATGCTCGATAGTGCTTGATGCTGGAGGAAGCAACTATGAGGATTGGTGGTCCCTTCGCGCAAGGCTACTGCTCCAACGGATATGCTCTACTGTGTAAGGAAGGAGTGCGAGATATCGAGCTCTCTTCAGCGTAGCACTGAGTAACCGTTGATGTTTGGCACAGACACCAGTTCTGTGCCTTGGCTCCATCTTTCCTCGATCGGAGACGAAGCGCCGCAGTGAATCTACTTCTTTGTAGTCTATCTTTCGGGAACTGTCAACACAGAAAGGACAGACCTTACGTTTTGGGATGTATTTTCTTTTCTCTCTTCTTGTACCAGTTGTGTGTCTCACTCTTGCTCCATAATAAAGGGATTATCAAAAAGCCACATGGACCCTATTCAAAAGGGAGTTCCTCGGGCGTAATTGCTCCAACATATTCGTCAAACTCTAGTCCTTCACCTTCTGGCGAATCACCTGCTGATGGCCGACGGTCAAGGAATATCACTCTGTTAGCATTAATTTCTACTCTAAATCGTTTTTGTCCATCTTGGGCATCCCAAGTACGAGTTCTTAATCTTCCTTCAACATAAACCCGCTGCCCTTTGGTCAAGAACTGGTTGCAGCTCTCGGCCTGTCTGTCCCAGGTGACGACGTCAAACCACTCGGTTTCTCTCTTTCTCTCACCATCAGAAGTGGTAAAAAACCGATTAGTCGCCAGAGGGAAAGACGTTACTGGTTTGCCGTTAGGGGTGAAGCGCATCTCCGGATCAGTGCCCACGTTACCAATGACCATTATCTTATTCAGCCAAGCCATTCAGGACCCCCCTTTCCGCGTTTCTAGTCGCCTACTCTCAATAGCAAATGGCGTAGGTACTCTTCTGCGATGTTTAATCCGGTCTCGAGCTCCGTTGTTTTCTCTGGTTCGAGTCCTAATTTCATCAACACGTAGTTACCTTCCCCATGACGCCCTATGGGATAGCTTAGTCTTCGTCTTCCCCAGTGGTTAGTTTCTGCGATGTCGCCACCACTTTTGGCAATCAACGCATTAAGCTTGTCCAGTGCTTGGGGGACATCTTCTTCTGCGATGTCCGGATCGATTATAACAGTCAGTTCGTAGCTCCGCAAATTACCCCTCTCTCCTGATTATAATATATATACTTTTTCAGAGTGCCCGTTATTATAGCATGTAAGATAAATTGATGACAAGTACGGCACACTCTTCCCACTCTATTGGGGGCTAGGCTCAATCCTGCTGTATCTCTGGGGTATTATTATGTATCACCCCATATCAACCGCTAAAGTATTGTATAGGAATTATATCGAAAATACAATGTAAAGAGCAGGTACATAAACTCTATTTCATTTACCCGCAAAAGAGTCACTCTGTACAAGCATCTCGAAAGGTATCTCTCGGAGGTTTGCTATCGTTTCAATCGTAGATTTTGGGAACGATAGGCATTCCATCGCCTGCTGGATGCATGCGCTTCAACTACTATCATTACCCGTGACGAGTTAATGGGGACCAAGGCACGGTGAGCTAAGTCAATAATCTAGGGTAATATCTTAAAAAAGCCACCGAAATATGAGAGAATGGTGGTATGGCATACAAAAGAAGTTGTCCAAGATGCGGAAATATAAAGAGTTGGGCAGTAAGGAGAGATAAGAGGAAATGCTCTGCATGCCGATATGAA
>JABHWQ010000430.1 GCA_018657655.1 Chloroflexota bacterium
ATGAGGAATACCTCATCCTTCGTGAGAGTGACATTCAGGCCAAGAGGAACAAATAGGAGGGGCAGCAATGGCAAAACAGATTATTTACAGCGAAAATGCACGACATTCCCTTATAAGAGGGGTAGATGCCATGGTCAACGCCATGAAGGTCACACTTGGGCCTAAGGGGCGACCTGTGGCTTTGGACAAGAAGTTTGGTCCTCCTGCGGTAGTCGATGATGGCGTAAGTATCGCTAAGGAAATCGAGCTTGAGGATCCCTTCGAGAACATGGGAGCCCAACTGGTTAAGGAAGCTGCGACCAAGACAAACGATGCCTGTGGTGATGGCACAACCAGTTCCAGCGTTCTGGCACAAGACATAGTCCATGGCGGAATGAAAAACATTGCTGCCGGTACCAACCCTATGGCGCTCAAGCGTGGCATACAAAAGGCCACCGATGCAGTTGTTGAAGAACTGAAGAAGATTTCCACCGAAGTGAAAGGCAAAGAGCAAGTTGCTCAGATTGCTACCGTTTCTTCCCGGGATGACGAGATCGGCAATCTCATTGCCGATGTAATGGAGAAAGTCGGTAAAGATGGTGTGATTACCGTGGAAGAAGGTAAAGGCCTTAGATTCGAAACCGAGTTTGTTGAGGGAATGAAATTCGACCGTGGTTATATCAGTCCTTATTTCATCACCAACACGGACCGCATGGAAAGCGTGATTGAAGATCCGTACATTCTCATTACCGATAAGAAAATATCAGCCATTTCCGATCTTCTTCCGGCTCTGGAAAAAATCCTCCAGGTAGGCAAGAACGTTGTTATTCTATCTGAGGATGTTGATGGTGAACCGCTTGCTACCCTGGTGGTTAACAAGCTGCGCGGTACCATTAATTGCCTGGCTGTCAAAGCCCCCGGATTTGGTGATCGTCGAAAAGCTATGCTTGAGGATATTGCGATCCTGACCGGTGGACAGGTAATAAGTGAAGAGGTAGGCCGAAAGCTGGAGTCAGTGGGCGTGGAAGACCTTGGCCGGGCGAGAAGAGTGGTTGCCGATAAGGATAACTGCACCATCGTCGAAGGTAAAGGCACGGATGCAGATATCACTGCTCGGATCAAGCAGATCAGAACTCAGATCGATGAAACCACTTCCGATTTCGACCGCGAGAAACTGCAAGAACGGCTGGCTCGTTTAGCTGGTGGTGTTGCGATATTGAAGGTCGGAGCTGCCACTGAAGTTGAACTGAAAGAAAAGAAACTTCGAGTAGAAGATGCTCTTTCTGCTACTCGTGCTGCAGTTGAAGAGGGTATTGTTCCTGGTGGCGGTGTGTCACTCATTAGCTGTATCCCTGCGCTGACCAAACTCAAACTCCCAGGTGATGAAGCTATCGGTGTGGACATCCTCAGGCGTGCGCTTGAAGAGCCTCTACGCACACTTGCTGAGAACTCAGGTGACGAAGGTTCAGTAGTTGTCAATCATGTCAAGAAAGCCAAGAAAGGTACTGGTTTTGACGCTGCCAATAACGATTTCGTCAACATGATTGAGGCGGGTATCATTGATCCCACGAAAGTTGTACGTAGTGGACTGGAGAATGCTGCCAGTGTGTCCGTGATGATTCTCACCACAGAAGCCATGGTTACCGATCTTCCTGATAAGAGCATGCCGATGGGCATGCCTCCGGGAGGAATGGATGGAATGGGTGGAATGGGTGGAATGATGTAGGCAATACTGGTGTCAAGAATTATTGACGTGAGTATGTGAGGTAAAAAGAAGCGGCGGCACCAAAGAGTGCCGCCGCTTTTGTATTGGGATATACTAGAGAGCCAGCAGATCGTTAAGCCGGCTCTCGTTGATGTTTGGCCCGGCAATAGCCAGACTCAGCCCTTTTGAGTGGAACAGATCGTTTGCTACTCTTACAAGATCATCAGTAGTAATAGCTTCGACTATTGAGACAACCTCCTCAACCGACCGGATCTTTTGGATCAAAAGTTCCTGGCTGGCGATCCACCCGGAAACGCTCCTGCTGTCTTCCATCCGGAGTACCAGTCGGCCTTTAACCATCTCTTTAGCCTTGGAAAGTTCCAATTCAGGGATGGTTGTATGTTTGAGCTGCGAAAGTTCGTTCAAGACAGCCCCAATAGTCGCTTCGACATTATTGGGGCCGACTCCTGCATAAACGGTGAGTGCTCCGGAATCAAAGAAATGGCTTACGTAGCTATGTATATCGTAAGCCAAGCCCTTGTTTTCCCGGATCTCTCTGAAGAGTCTACAGCTCATCCCTTCTCCCAGGATGACATTGATGATATCGAATATAAATCGATCCGGGTGTTCACTTGAAGGTCCTCTCAGGGCTAGGCATATATGCGATTGTTCTGTATCCCGATGATCCGCGATTATCCTAGGAATATCCTGATTATTCTGGGCAGGGAACCACGTGGTTGGGTTTCCATCCGTCCAATCGCCAAAAAGCCGGTTTGCGATGGTAACCACTTCATCATGGTGTACATCACCGGCAACGGATACCACCGTGTTGCTGGGACCGTACTGACATTTCCAGTAATCGATCAGCATCTGATGAGTACATGCCAGGACCGTTTCTTTGCTACCGGCAACATCTCGTCCCAGTGGCTGGTCCGGCCAAACGATTTCGTCAATTAACAGGTTTACCCTCTGTTGAGGGGAGTCCATGCTCATATTGATTTCTTCGATAATGACCTGGCGCTCTTTTTCAGCTTCAACCGGATCGAATTTGGAATTGAGGACCATATCTGCCAGAACGTCCAAAGCCAGTTCCAAATGGGAATTCATGGCTTTTATCCAGTAGACGGTCAACTCCTTATCGGTACCACCATTGAGGACACCGCCTATACCTTCTATGGTCTCTGCAATGGTATTTGATGTTGGCCGTTGCTGGGTTCCTTTGAATAAAAGATGTTCTACAAAATGAGATATTCCTGACTTTTCACCGGATTCGTAGCGGGAACCGGCCCCAATAAACACATTAACGCTCACCGAGCGGACATGGGGCATATTGCTGGTCAGGATGCGCAGCCCATTTGGCAGGACGGTTTTTTGATACACTATATAGCCTCTTTTCGAACGATTGGGCAATAACTGATTGCCACTGCTCGATTGTAGTTCAGGGTATTGATAGTGTCAAATTTGAGTGTACACTGGATTTAGACCGTCAAAAATAGGGCTATAAACCCTACTTGGTCATGCTGTATAATAGGAAATCTACCTTGTGAGCGAATGATACCTTGACTGTTCATAGAATTCATTCCCGCGAGGCGATTATATCCCTTTGATTCATGACATAGTGTAATTGTGCGCAAGAATACTAAACGGAATATCGCGGACGAATGGACAAATCAACACTTGATCTAATAGAAATTATTCAATTCATTGAAAATGTATCCACCAAAATACACGGCTTGCGAGATGGGGCTGAAATCTTCAAAGTTGTTAATGAAGAGTTTTCGCAATCAAATCACTACGTCGCCTCAATCCTTCTGCTAGTTGACAACGGCTCATCGCTCAAAGTTCTTCAATCATCCTTGGGTGTAGGTGTGTTGAGGGCTATGGAAAAGACGGTCGGGATGGTGGCGTCCCCGTATAAGATCGATTTGAGCAAGTCGAGTATCTTCAGAAGAGTCGCTAAAGACGGGGAAACCGTACAGGCTACTGACAATGACATCTTAGATGAGATATTTCCGCAGCCTTTGGCTGGATTGTTAGTCAAGGTTATGGGGATTGGTAAGGAACCTTCGATCATCACTCCTATACGTCGGCATGGAGAGATCATTGGTGTCATGACGATGACTTCCCCCAGACTTGTCGAGCTTTTTATCCCCTCTGTAAGGAATCTTGCCGGACATATCTCCATTGCGCTGGAACTGGCCGATGAATACACTGAACGTAGGCAAGTGGAAGATACGCTCAAAGAAAGTGAAGGGAAGTACCGGGCTATAATTGAAAATGCTGGCACTCCGATAACCTACTATGATTTGGAAGGCCGTTTTTTGTTAATAAATACCATCGGAGCTGCGAATCTTGGTGGAGTGCCAGATGACTTTGTTGGAAAAACTCTTCACGATGTTGTCCCTGGGGTAGCTGCTCCTGCTATGAAGAGAATAGGGAAAATCGCCCTATCACGTGTGGGGAAAGAATATGAAGACTTCGTGGAGTACTCCTCATGCGGATATTGGCTCAGATCAAGCATGCAACCTGTAAGAGATGCGAGAGGGGAGATAAACGCTATTCAGGTTATTTCTCAGGATATCACCGAACGCAAGCGTGTCGAGGAAGCTCTCAGAGGCAGCCAAGAGAGATTGAAAGAGATATTTGAGAGTGCCAACGATGCTATTCTCTACGTAGATCAATCCGGTATAATTGTTGGTGCAAATCGAAAACTGGAAGATATATCTGGAAAACGGCGGGAAGAAATACAAGGGAAGAGTTTCTCTGAGCTAGGTTTTCTCGAATCTGAAGACATGGCCGCGTTAGTGAAACAATTTAGTGATGCAATGGAATCGGGTGAAGTCCAGACCTTGCTTGAATTGGAAACGAGACATAAAAATGGTCACATGGTTTATTTTGAGGCGAGCACGAGCTTACGGAGAAATAATGGCAAGGTTGGAGGGGCCCTGGTTATTCTACGGAACATCACTGAGCGTAAAGAGGCAGAACAACGGCTAAGAGATAGCGAACGACGGTTCCGAGCGCTTATAGAAAACGCTGCTGACGCAATTACGCTACTGATGCCAGATGGCACCATTTTCTATCAAAGTCCATCTATCGAACGCATAGCCGGTTATAAACCAAACGACGTCATAGGTACTTCCATGGATCAATACCTTCATCCGGATGATCTGCCTGCTGTGATAGACAAATTTGCACATGTTGGTAGTACACTGGGAGCAATTGAATCCCTGGAGGTGAGGCTCAAACGTATCGATGGGACCTGGTGTTGGGTGGAGGGGGTTGCGAATAACCTTCTCGATGAGCCCGGGGTTCGAGCAATTGTCTGCAATTACCACGATATTACAGAACGAAAGCAGGCCGAGGAGGCGCTCCGGGAATCTGAGGGTAAATGGCGGTCTCTTGCTGAAAATGTACCGGAGATCATTACCACTGTGAACCGTGATGGCATAATTATGTTCGTTAACCATACCGCAGTTGGGGTTTCTCCCGGGAAGGCTATTGGAACGAGCTTTTACCGTTATCTAATACCTGAGTATCGTGAGGCTACACGACGAGCTGTAGATCGAGCGTTTCGGACCGGAGAAGCTGCTGGTGAATACGAAGTGCAGGCAAACGATGCAAATGGCTCTGCTCAGTGGTATGCATGTCGTGTTGGGCCGGTCAGGCAGGGGGGAGAGGTTGTAGCCGTCAATTTGGTTGCCACGGATGTGACGGAGAGGAAGAATTCGGAAGAAGAGGTCATGCAACGCAATCGGGAATTGAATGCCCTGAATGCTGTTGCGAGCATTGTGAATCAATCTTTAACGCTTGAAGAGATACTGAACAACGTATTAGATAAAGTACTGGATATTTTGAATATCAGAAATGTCGGCGTTACTCTAATTGAAACCGAGGCGAAGTCCTCGAAGTTGGAAGTTCACCGGGGTATTAGCATTGATCTCCTGGAGGCGCTTTCACGGCTCAAAGTCAGTGAAAGCATTGTAGGACGTGTAATTCAGTCAGAAAAACCCATATTTTTAAAATGCTTCCCGGATTTGGCTGACTTGATAGGCGGGAAGGCTTATCAGAAAATGGTAGCCGAGGAGCAGCTTAAATCTATTATGTTCGTACCTCTTCAGGCGAGAGGGAAGGTTCTCGGAGTTATGTATGCTATGACTCACGGGGCTCGAACATTCAGTTCTGAAGAACAAGAACTACTAACCACCATCGGACTTGAGATCAGCACTGCTGTTGAGAATGCCCAATTGATCGATGAAGCCTCCCGAGCTGAAGCGCTTGAGGAACTTGATCGATTGAGAACTGAGCTCCTGGCCAGTGTATCTCATGAATTGCGTACTCCATTGACAGTCATCAAAGGCATCGCTGGTACTCTGGTGCAACCGGATGTTGAGTGGGATACCGAGGTGCAGAAGGATTTCCTTAAGACCATTAATCTCGAATCAGACAGGCTTACTCACATTGTTGAGGATCTTATGGATATGTCGCAGTTGGAAGCGGGCATAATGAAGATGGAAAAGAAGCAAGGCAAGATATCCACAATCGTAAACCAGCTCCGTGGCCAATTAAAAACTTTAACGAAGGACCATCGGTTCAAGGCTACTGTGCCAAAAAGTTTGCCCGCCATCTATATTGATGAGATACGAATAGGTGAGGTTATTACCAATCTGGTAGAAAATGCTGCTGCTTATTCTGAAAAGGGCACGCGTATACAACTGGACGCTGAGAGACTTGCCAAAAATATTGTTGTACACGTTGTCGATCAGGGAATTGGTATTCAGGATGAACACATCGATAAGATCTTTGACCGGTTCTATCGGCTAGAGAGCGGTGTGGCTCGCAGGAGAGGCGGTACCGGTTTGGGATTGTCGATCTGCAAAGGAATCGTTGAAGCGCACGATGGGATGATTTGGGTGGAAAGCAATGATGACAAGGGCTCCAGATTCAGCTTTAGTTTGCCGATTCTCGAGTCTATTGATGATCACAAGCAGGCATAGTATTGGCTCGATTCCGGTTGAAAATCGGATTCTGAAGCACACAGATGTTGAGATTTTAGAATAATAGGGTTACAATGTCTATCAAAGCCTCTCCGAAAGAGGGGCGCGAAGCAAAATACAACAATTGGACTGATATTACATGTGCAGGGAGCGTTTGTTCGAGAAATAGCTCGAAAAAGGACCATGCTCTAATGCCATTTTTATGGGAGGTATCGAAAAATGAACAATACACGTGTCCTCCTGGTGGATGACGATCCGGTAATACTCAAATTTGTAGGCGCCAATCTAAAAGCGCGCAATTTCGATGTAACAATGGCAGAAGATGGTGAGTCTGCGCTCAAGGCTATGGAGCAGACTTTGCCTGATTTGGTAATTCTGGACATCATGATGCCCGGTATGGATGGAGTCGAGGTTTGCGGGCGAATCAGGGAATGGTCCAAAGTGCCGGTGATAATGCTCACTGCCAAGAACGAGTTGAATGATAAGGTGACGCTACTGAACCTCGGCGCAGATGATTACATCACTAAACCCTTTGGCATCGAGGAGTTGCTGGCGCGCGTGCGGGCCGTATTGCGACGCAAGTCAGGGGCCAATATACCTGATACCGCCACGTACGTCAGTGATGATTTGCAGATTAATTTCGCTGAGAGATTGGTAACTGTTGATGGCAGAGCAGTCAATTTAAGCCCTACCGAATACGATCTTTTGAGAGAACTGGCGCAGAATGTAGGTAAGGTGCTTACTCATCAGATGCTTTTATCCAGGGTGTGGGGCGCTGAGTATGGTAATGAAACTGAGTGTTTGAGGGTTTACGTTGGCCGACTGCGAAGCAAGCTCGAGGGCGATCCCAAAAACCCGAAACATATACTCACCAAGACTGGCGTAGGTTACCATCTCCAGAAACTTCCACCAAAAGCTCAATAGACAGCATCTTTCATGGTCTCTTCCCATAGAACATGGGAAGAGACCTCCTCAAATCAGTATTTCTTTGGTGATTAGCCTTTTGTTATCTGGTTTTTGAAGGGATTTCCCCTGTTAAGACCACACTTCAAACAGTGATTTCTATCGTTAACAAATTCCTCGCAACTATGCCCCTGAAATGTTTAGACTACTTTTATATTAACCTGGCAAATATATTAGGACTTTGTGGTCCAAAAATGATATGATGAGGTATGGATAGGATAAACATTAGAGAGTGTTCACCGGAGATTCAGCAGCAATTCAGGAATCAATTTGTGCGTCTTCGCAAGAACGGGTG
>JABHWQ010000247.1 GCA_018657655.1 Chloroflexota bacterium
AGTTGACCTTAACTCTCAGTCCCAATCCCACGGTTGAAAGCGATCTGATGCATTTCCTCGACGCCTTACAGAAACAGGCGTAAATTCAAACACACATTTCAAGGGCTTTTTTTGCAACATTAGGGTATAATCAAAGGCTCCATAGATGCAGGTGGAGAAATTCTACCCTCTGTAGAAACTCAGGATACCATCAAACATCTGCGTCGTAGTCACGATTTTGCTCGCCGTCTGTTGTTTAGTCCCGATATTTTAGAAGAAGAAGCGCGAAAACACCTAGTTGATAGAGAGACGGAAAACACTCTCAGAGCATTGGTGAATGCATTAAGGGTACCTATTGCTGGGCGATCCACCCGACATACCATCACCAACTGGGGTACCGAACATCTATATCCCTACATCGGAGAGCTCATCCATTACGATGCGGTCAATCGAAGGGGGCGTCCCCATATAGAGCAGTACCGCTATAGAGGAGCTGGAGGTCTAGCGCATAAGATCCTCCGAACAGATGGAGATATCCAGCGCCTAAATGCAACACGCAGTGCATTGAGTGACATGATGGGGGAATCCCATACCGCTCTTGGCAAGTTGTTTGAAACGTTATTGAAGCTGGATGGGGATCGAGACACGGAAGCCCATTCGGATGAGCGAGAGCGGGATTCAGCAATCGTTCTGAACACGCCATGGGTGGAACTATTGCGCTCGGGGGTACACAATATCGTCGTTCGGGATAGCTATGTGCCTGCCAAGAGATTCGAAGCTCTCATGCATTGGGTGCCGTACTGCATTGCTCTTCACCAATTGGATATTGCGGCAGATGTGCTGGGAAAGGAAGGTCCCGCCATTCCCGTTGATTTCCGTGATACCACTAATCCCATCCGCCAATGGTCGCAAAGCGTATTGGATATCTCCAAGACATACATCTATAGAGCTTTGGAAGAAAAAGCTCGAGAAAATCCGGAAACCGTGGAGCTTCTATATCAACCTACTCAGAATTGGCGAAAGACTTGTCGCGGTTTTTTCAACAGCACATTGGCCGAAGTCGGTGCTCTCAATGCACCGGTAGGTAAACAACACTTCAGTTTGAAGCTTGCCCTGCTTGAGGCGATGGTACCGGCCATGCTTGCGCCAGAAGAGAAAGTTCCATTCGAGTATTTCTGTCGGAATATTCTCTTTGAGCGCATGCGTTTGGTGATAGACGAAAAGTCAGCCGAACAAACGCCTATGGGTGACAAAATCGATCTCACTGATTTCCAAGAGAACAAAGAGGCCTTCGCGGATCAATTGAAGGCATTGGGCATGCTGGTCGAATATTCGGATGCGACGCGCATGGTGGGAGGAGAAATATCGTGACACATCGTGAGGAAATCATTGGAAAGGCCGTTGGCGGCGAAATCGCCGACCAACTCTGTGTCGGTTTTACAGGAGACAGTTTCCCTGCTATAGTGGTTGTCAATTTCAAACCGACTGAAATCAACCACATCGTTCCTATGATCTCTGATATTGTCTTGGACAAGAACAAAGGCCCGGTTAAGATTGTGGTCACTGCCAAGAAACCATGGCCAGGCTTGTCTGAATCCTATTTCCTCTCTCCTGACGAGACCTCTACCAGCTTCCGAAATAATAACGAATCCGGGCTGGTCATCATAGAATATGATCCTCAAAGCGATCGTCAGGGCTTGAGAAATATGAAAGTCCTCAACGATAGTACGTTGCTGACCAGTGGTAGAGAAGAAAATCACGGATTGAGGCGATTGCTGGAGAATACGTGGACTATTTACAGCACTCCCGGAGACAGATTGTCCTCTGTATTAGCGTTAGCCATCTTTGATATTCACAAGTTTCTCAGTCGCAGGCGCACCATCTCGCTCAGAGATTGGGTCAACTTCTTGGAAGAATGCTGTATACGCCTGACGGCAGAACGCAGGGCGTGGGAAAGTGAAGAGATCCGTTGCATGGTGGGTAGTTCACTGTTTCGTTTGGGTCTGTTTCCCGATCCCATGCTGTTCACGCACCGTGAGGCTAGGCTAGATCGCCGCATTGAGCAGAACAGCAACTTTTCTCGTCCCCCCCGCAATGCCAGTGGTAGAGAGGTGAACGAGGATGATCTCCTGCAAGATATTGCTCGAACCCAATTCCATGACGAGGATGGGAAGCCCCTGCCCAAAAAGGAAATAGAACGCTTACAAAAAGCAGCACATGAAATCGTTGAACCCATACAGGAGTGCGACTATTCCACGATAACCTTTGATCAATGGAAGCAGATATTCGACAAGGAACGGAATAGAGCCAAGTTGGGTGACCAGGTTTATGATCATATAGAACGACGTTCCCCGGAGCGAATAGACGAGCTCGATGCCCTTGATTACAGAGATCGCCTCAACGAAGAAGATCAAGAAGCGGCTAATGAGTTTGCACGAATGGTCGCTGATGGTTCAGAGGCTTTGTTCGACCTATTAGATCGACGTTTACAACGGCGCATAGAGAAAGCTGCTGCTCCTAGGGTTTCTATTGAGACGGATCCGCTTCGTGCATTGCTCTATGCTATCCATCGCTTCCTAGATGCACCCGATCCAGAGAATGGTGATACACTGCCATCCGTCGTGTTGTCCGTGGATAATCTACGGGTTGGTGAAGGGAAGTTGTCTCTTCATCTGTTCCGGTGGCTCTATCGGAAAACACTTCTCGACATTGTGGTGGAGACTGAAGAAAGCAATGTAGGCTACAAGCTGTCTCTGGATCGTTCCCTTACCGAAGCGCCGAAACGTTTAGAAGATGTGTTGAGTGCACCCAAGGGGAATGGAGAAGATGATGACGGCGATGACCTACCTCTTCAATGGAAAGAACTCCGCTTTGTACTGCAACTGAGTAATGGTGGTGAAGTGCTGCATCGGTTCGTGTGGCGTCCTATGGATGATCCCGGTATAGTCGCATTCGTCCGCCTTATTCAATCCATACAGCCTGTCGTCCATGTGTCTGACGTGGATGAGGATTCTTTGGATAGCTGGGCGGAAAAGAGCCTTGATGTCCGAGCGGATATCAAAGGAGTAGAATTAGAACCTGGTTCTCCTGGAGACCCTGTTGAACAATGGTTGGGCATTCGAGCGGAGATGTTCCAAACATGGGCAATTGAAGGTATGTCGGTCCAGAGCATTGACGAATATCTCCAAGGATGGGTAGCTCTACTCCACGAAATCAGAAACGATTCACGGTATGTTCCCAACGGCAGTACGCCTAATGATACACTCACCGCTTTTCTGCGTATGGACACTTTTGTTGGGAAAGGTGACAAATACGCCCAATTGGCGACACATCCGTTACGACTCCGATGGATCGCGCGGCATTTTGAGGAGATGCATGGAAAGATCGTCCGCGTCTTGGAGAGAGTTCTTGATCTCAATTCAATCAATCCCTCGTTCTTTTTTGATCACCTCGCTCGCGTATCTCCTCACAAGCAACCACCAGTGTATTGTCCCAGAGATGGTGTCCTTGCTGTATCTACCCGCGAGTTTGGATGGCATGAAGAGTTCTCTCTAATCAGTCGTGACAATGCGGTATCGAACGATTGGGTATCCGAAGTAGACGATGCTTCGATTAAAGAGATCGCTTCTGCCGTCCATACCTACTTGAGTTCATTCCCCCATAAAATCGACGGTCTATCTCTTCTGCTCTTATCGCATGATGGTGAATCTAGAGCAATACGCCGGTTAGTGAATACCATCCGTCAGCGCGATTATTCCTCAATTCGTTTGAACCTCCATATCGCAGCGCCTAGAGATCGACATAGTGAAATCGCCCGGGATCTGTCCGAATTGGAGACGATGGAAGATCGCGACTCGAGGCTCATGCCCCCTCTGAGAATTCATCTCCATCCTTGGGTTGAAGATGCTGCTTCCTCCTTGTTTGAAATGCTGGAGCACGAAATTGATATCGCTGTAGTACCGAATTATTTCGGGATTAATACGCTTGCACGAGAAAACACATTTGGTTCCAGAGATGGGCGGGAGGGGCGTTTCAATCCTTGGATAGACAAGACAAGCCATACCGAAAGCACAGACCCAGATCGTCCCACGATTAACGTTACGAAAGTGCTCTTACCTGATACACGAGATGACCTTTTGGATACGTGGTCTACCCTCAATGTTTGGCACTATCGAAACGGTCCGGTATCTACGCAGTCCGACAACATCGATTACTTCACGCTCCAGGTTCGTTTTGACACTAACCGTGAACTCTTTTCCCGATTACACGATATCGCCCATTGGGTCGTGACACTGGATGCTTTTATCGGCCGAGATCAAGTCGAATCACTGAGTGAACATCCCGATATCATTACGGTGAAGCCGGATATCGGGAAAAATGACATGTATACCTTGATCGTCAGTTCTAGCACTGGTCAGAGTTTTGTCAAACGACGGTTGGCCAAAAGGCTGCAGAAAGATCTGAACTTACAGATCGGTAATATCGATCAAGCGGTAGATCGGCTGTATACCCTTTCTCGTAATGCTACTCCTGGTCTGGTGCTTAGAGCTTTAGGATTGGGACATGCGACTCAGGAAATACTGGGGTTGATCACCTCCCGTCATGCCGTTTGTGAGCATCTTCCTAAGTGTCGGGATACTGTATTTGAAGCATGGTTGAATCTGGACGAACATATGGACTGGTTCGGGGGGGCACAACAACCGCGGGCAGACATGGTGAGGTTGTTGGGGGTACGTGAAAACAACGGTTCCAAATTACGTTTGAAAGTGCAAGTTATCGAATCCAAGTTTCGTGAACACGAGGATGTGAGTCATGCTGATCAACAAGTAGAACGCACTATGGCTCTTCTCAAAGATGCCTTGGAAGAGAAGAATGACAACCAAGACGAAATGAGGGATGATGCGACTTTTTGGCGTATGGAACTACTTTCGGCGTTGAGCCAATGCTCCAAAAAGAATGTCTCGGAGAGAGATTTCCCATCGTTGGTGTTTCTTGAAGAAGATGGTACGGTAAAAACGGAACTATCAATGGAAATCAGGGAAATCATCAGAAGTGGCGAATACAAGCTTGAACCGGTGGAAGGTGTCGTTTGCACCGTGGCTTATGGTATGGAAACGGTGGATGAGGCTGTCTCCCAAACTCCACGAGGACATCATTGGCTACGCATGGGACGCTCTGATCTCAATGGGGTCTTTTCAAAGATTCTTGATGGAGACGAGATCAAAAAGGGAGAGGAAGACAACGTAGACTATACTGAGCCCATAGAGGCACAAGACCAAACTCCGCAAGAAAACACCAATGATGGGAAATCGGAACTTGATAATGACCCAGAACCAGATGAGATTCCCGATGATCCAAGGTCATCAACAGTCAAGCAACCAGCAGTGAAGCAGTCGACAGAAGAACTGCCGGTAGTGGGGCCCTCGGAGAGGGGGTTGGGCCAGGATGGCTTGTTGCGGAAATATCAGATTATCTTGGATGCTTTTGGTGAATTTGGAGTGGCAGTACAACCCTACGAGCCAGAACCCTTTCTTGAGGGGCCGGGGTTTTTCTTGGTGCGCGTCGTTCCAGGGCGCGGGATCAAGCCCGATAGCCTCATGGATCGAACGGATGAGCTGAAATTGAAATTGGGACTTCCTGCTCAACATTCGCCTCTGTCCTATATCGACGAGGGAACTATCGTTTTCGAAATCCCCAAAGCCAATGTTGAGCGCTATATGGTCTATGCCGAAGATTTGTGGAATCGCACGGAACATCAGCCTAATGTGCTTTACGCACCCGTCGGAGAAAATGTGCGTGGAGAAGTTATAGGTATCAATTTCTCATCAAGCGATACGCCCCATCTCCTCATTGCTGGGACTACAGGTAGTGGTAAATCGGTTGCTTTGGAATCTATCCTTCGAGGGCTGTGCCACTACTATGATCCAGATCAACTCCAATTGAGTTTGATTGATCCCAAGGGAACGGAACTTGAAAGTTTTGAGGGGGATCCTCATTTGATGCAACCGATTGGCGGTTTCGCCGATGATGCGATCGTGATTTTGGAGGAAGCCATTGAAGAGATGCAGAGGAGATACAAAATATTGAGGGAGCATCGTGTCCGAGATATCTCTGCCTACAAACAAAACAATAGTGGAGGGGGAAATTTACCTTGGCGAATGTTGGTATTGGATGAATACGCCGATCTGACCAGCGACAAGGAGGACCGTAGAGTTATAGAAAGCTTGCTTCGTCGTCTAGCCCAAAAGGCAAGGGCATGTGGAATCCATGTGATCGTCGCCACGCAAAAACCTGCGGCTGAAATCATCAGTACTACTATTCGTTCCAATCTTCCTGCCCAATTGGCGTTGCGTGTGAGTACGGCGACGGATAGTCGAATCATTATGGACGAAAACGGTGCGGAATCACTGGCCGGCGCCGGAGATGCCTTTTTGAAGACGGCGAGGGGGAAGGTACGGATACAGTGTGCGATGCTACGGTCTGATACGCGCTAATAATCCTGAGAAAACCGCGCTGGCTGTGCCGGGAACTCCCAGAGTTTGACAGTTTTGAGAATGATCTAACCCGCCGAAGTGATGAAAGGAATGACTGAGTCTGTAAGCGGCGGCTTGAAGGCAACCAGGAAATTCTTTGATGGCATACGGCCGTTGATAGAGAAGAGGACGGCCCAACCCTGTGGAATGCCAGGAGAAGGAGAGGCTATCTCTTCCGTGTCTGATCCGACAACGAACAGGCAGACTTTCGACCAGCTGATGGTGCAGGGAAAGATCCACTTGCAACCGGGACCTTTCCTCGACACACCTCCTGCCATCTTGGCGCCCTCCTTCTCCTGGGATCGCATCGAGGGCATGATGCTGGGACTGGCGATCGGAGACGCCCTGGGTAATACCTCGGAAAGCCTGCTGCCAGAAGAACGAGAGAGCCAGTTCGGAGAGATTCGGGACTATCTGCCCAACAAACTGGATGGTTCGTGCACCGGCCTGCCCTCGGATGATACACAACTGGCTTTCTGGATGCTGGAGCAGTTGATTGAGGCTGGAAGGTTTGAGCCCGAATCCGTAGCCCGATCTTTCTGTGGGGGGCGTATCTATGGTCTTGGATCGGCCGTCAGGAGGTTCCTACAGAATTTCAAGTCCGGGAAGAAGGCCTGGTATGAAGCTGGCCCTAATTCGGCTGGCAATGGGGCGTTGATGCGCATTGCGCCGATCGTGATCCCCCATCTGCGACGGCCCGGTCCGGATTTGTGGATCGACACAATATTAGCGGCCATGACCACCCACAACGACGCCACATCCACGTCGGCTTGTG
>JABHWQ010000521.1 GCA_018657655.1 Chloroflexota bacterium
CATTCAGAACCTGAAGGTTTTCGTTCTTCACGTTACCTCTTTGGGTTGGAAAATAGCCTTCAATCTGATTGTATTGTTCAGGTGTTATCTCCATACAATCATTATATGACAAAATGACTTTTAGTGTGAACAGGCCCTAGTCTGTTTAAGAATGATCCGATATCCGGGGTTGACAACATTGAAGACAATTCACTATCATTTGAAAGTAAGAACATGACAAGGTATGTCTTTGTCACCGGCGGTGTGGTTAGCTCAGTAGGCAAGGGGATTGCTACCGCCTCCATCGGAAGAATCCTCAAGAGCCGAGGCATCTCCGTCACTCTCCAGAAATTAGACCCCTATCTGAACGTCGATCCAGGCACTATGTCTCCCTATCAGCATGGAGAAGTTTTTGTTACTGAGGATGGTGCAGAAACTGATCTTGATCTGGGGCATTATGAACGCTTTACCGATGAAAATCTTACCCAGGCATCGAACGTAACTTCCGGCCAAATCTATAGTGGGGTCATTGGCAAGGAACGAAGAGGCGATTTCCTGGGCGGTACGATCCAGGTTGTACCCCATGTTACCGATCGGATGAAGCAAGAGATCCTCAAAGTTGCCGAAGTAAGCAAGGCAGAGGTTGTCATATCAGAGATCGGAGGGACTGTTGGTGATATCGAAGCGCAGTCCTTTCTTGAGGCTATCCGGCAAATGCGCGTTGATCTCGGAACGAACAATGTGATGTACATCCATGTAACGCTCCTGCCTTACATCTCAGCCTCGGAAGAAGTCAAAACAAAGCCAACTCAGCACAGCGTCAAAGAGCTTCGTTCTATCGGTATCCAGCCTGATGTAATTATCTGTCGTAGCGATTACCCTGTTCCCGATGGCCACAGAGATAAAATAGCTCTCTTCTGTAACGTAGAGAAGAAAGCCGTTATTCCGCTTATTACAGTATCTAACATTTATGAGGTTCCCCTAATCTTAGACGAAGCAGGCCTTGGCGATTATATTGTGGATCGATTAGATTTGCAGGCAGGCGAACCGAATCTGGACGAATGGCGCACAATGGTCGAGCGCATTAAGACGCCTAAAGAATCCATTTCAATAGCCCTTGTTGGCAAATACGTGCAGCTGAAGGATTCGTATATCTCGGTACGAGAAGCATTGCGTCACGCCGCACTGGCACATGATCGAGATGTTGATATTCGCTGGATCGACTCGGAGGAATTGGAAAAAGACGGCGCTGAATCGGTTCTTGATGAAGTCCAAGGGATTATTATACCGGGCGGATTTGGACACCGTGGAATAGAAGGGATGATCAAAGCCGCTAAGTATGCCAGAATAAACCGAGTGCCCTATCTGGGGCTTTGTCTTGGTATGCACGTGCTGGTGATCGAATACGCCAGGCATGTCCTGGATTCATGTGAGCCCAATTCCACGGAATTTGCTACTGATACTTGCTATCCGGTAATCGATCTTTTACCTGAGCAACGCTCCGTTGAAGAGAAAGGCGGAACAATGCGCTTGGGCAGGTACCCTTGCAGGATGATTGGTGGTACTAAATCTGCCGTGGCTTATGATGGTGATGAAGTGTTCGAGCGGCATCGCCATCGTTTTGAGTTCAACAATGATTTTCGGGAAGCACTTGAGAAGGGCGGACTCGTTATTGGGGGGGTCTCACCGGATGGCAGGCTGGTCGAGATAGCAGAAGTCAGGGATCATCCTTGGATGGTGGGAACACAGGCCCATCCTGAATTCCTTTCCCGTCCTAATCGTCCTCATCCGTTATTCTGCGGTTTTGTTGGAGCGTCCAAAGAAATCTTGCGTGATGGTGATCAACATACGCCACCCATATAATCCCATATTCTTGTTGCTTGATGGACAAAATCACGAATATATGATATAGTCGGCGGTGGTGATGGTTCCCCACCATCGGAAATTTGCTTCTCCGGAACACTTAGGCTCTTCATTCCGATTGCTAGGTCAGCAGGTGCGTATATTCCTTGATAAAGTGTTGATGCAGATGTTTGAATACCCCCTGACCGAAAAAGGGATGGCCCTTTTTATTGCGGATTGGGGAAAAGTATCCCGGGGTCAAAAATATAGCCGCTACCTATCATGCGATTGAGCTATGATATCACGCATTTGCCGTATGATCGAGTGAGAGCGGAGATTCAGAGTAGTCCTCATACACGAAGGTAACAATTCATCGCAAGAAATAACTGAATATTTGAAAGAGTTGAGTTGCTACGGGAAAATGTCATACTCACTATCCCAGGTTGTATTGGTATAAATCCCTTAAACTCAGCCGGTGCGATAGTCTGTTGTGTTATTAAAATCCCATCAGTTTACATAAAAAGAGGTTCATCATGAATTATGCAGAACTACAAAATAAGACCCGTGACGAGCTACTGGACTTGGCGAAGGAAATAGGTGTCACCGGACATTCTTCTCTGAAGAAAGATGATCTGGTGCTTCGCTTGATTCAAAGATATACGGAACAACAAGGCCACACCTTCCGGGGTGGAGCGCTTGAAATCATGTCTGAGGGTCACGGATTCTTGCGTCAAGACAATTTACGCTCCCGAGCGGAGGACATCTATATCTCCCAATCGCAGATTCGACGATTCATGCTGCGGAATGGTGACCTGGTCAGTGGGCAAGTAAGGCCTCCCAAAAACGGAGAGCGCTATTCAGGACTTCTCAGGGTCGAGGCGGTAAATGGAATTGATCCTGATTCAGCCAAGAATCGGCCTCATTTTGATCATCTAACCCCTGTGTACCCTGATCAGCTTATCAATCTGGAAACCGAGCCCAACAAGCTCGCTGCTCGCTTAGTCAATTTGATTTCTCCCATCGGTCGTGGGCAACGAGGACTCATCGTATCTCCGCCTAAAGCAGGTAAAACCTTTTTGCTTAGGCATATCGCTAATGGAGCTCTAGCTAATTACGATGATCTCCATCTTATAGTATGTCTAATTGGGGAGCGGCCCGAGGAAGTTACTGACTGGAAAAAATCGGTGAATGCGGAGGTTGCCAGTTCTACTTTTGATGAACCCGTCGAAGAACATTGCAGGGTAGCAGAGATAGCCCTTGAGAGGGCTAAACGGCTGGTAGAATTGGGGCAGGATGTGATGATACTCCTCGATTCTCTCACCAGGCTTACCCGAGCCTATAACCTTGCCATGCCTTCAAGCGGACGAACCCTTAGCGGTGGAGTGGATACCGCCGCGTTGTATCCGCCAAAAAGGTTCTTTGGTGCAGCTCGTAATGCCGAAGAAAGAGGGAGCCTTACCATTATTGCTACTTGCCTCATTGATACCGGTAGTCGTATGGATGAAGTGATTTATGAGGAGTTTAAGGGTACTGGCAACATGGAATTGCACTTGGATCGCAAACTTGCCGAACGCCGCACGTTCCCATCCATCGATATCCAGCGTAGCAGCACCAGACACGAGGAACTTCTACTGGACGCGAACACTTTGAAACAAGTGTGGTTACTGAGGCGTATGGTGTCCCTGGTTTCGTCAAGCGGCGGGTCTGATTCTTCAGAAGCCAGTGAACGCATTATTGAGCGATTGTCCAAGACGAAGACCAATGCTGACTTTCTTGCCGGACTTGCCAGAGAAATGTAAAGAAGCGCAAGAATTCCCCGGTTTCTCCAAACACCCTCTATTGAGCATTGCAAATAGCTGTTTCTGTGCTCATGTCCGCATGACCTTTGGTTGCAACCTTACTTAGGCTGGTGTTATGATACTGCATGTTTGGAAAGTTGCGTTGGAGGTACTCACCATCTAATGGAAGCAAAGCTTGACCTTGAGTGGAATGATGACCACGTACTACCGGAGGTAATAAACCCGGAAGTGGCATTTCTGTTTCGGAGAATGAGTGAGGTCACCTATGAGAAAATACACCCGAAACCGGGTGAGCGGATACTGGATATCGGATGCGGCAAAGCCACCGATGGCGTGGAGTTAACCCGAAAAGGCGCCACTGTGGTGGGACTGGAACCATCAAACGTGATGGTCGCAAGCTCCCTGGAGTATATTGCTGAAAATGATGCCAATATGATGGTGGTCCATGGAATCGGAGAACATCTGCCGTTCAAGCCTGGGACCTTTGATAAAGTCTGTTGCAAGGGTTCTCTTGATCATTTTATGGATCCGTCAGTATCGATCGGCCAAATGAGCACAGCTGTAAAACCCGATGGAGAGGTTATCATCGCCATTGCCAATTTTGAAAGCCTGGGCTTCAAGTTGGGAAAGACTATTTGCTGGCTGAAAGGGGCCCTCGGATTTGGCAAGGTAGAGGGGAAAATGGTGTGGGATACCCCGGACGACCATACCTGCAGATTCCACTATTCTAATCTAAAGCAGATGGCCAGCGCTCATCTCGATATAGAGCAGACTACTGGCGTATCGTTGCTTTTTGGAGTTCCGTGGTGGGGCTCATTTTTGACCTGGTGTCCTGATAGCATCTCAAATGCTATCCTGAGTTCACTGGATAGCATTGCTCGCTATGCGCCTTCTATCAGTGACGTGATCGTGCTGCGGGGCAAACCTAAAAAGGGGACTACAACTGCCTGACCGGAGGACCGCTACTTCTTGACCACGATGAGGGAACGAATACTGTAGACTCCCTCTACCTCGATCATCTCATCAATTTCACCACGGTGTTCTTCGACAAGTTTCCGAATTGCCTTGGTAACTTCCGGCCAGTCGTCATATTCATAGTCGTGAAATCCAAGAGCGCCACCTGAAACAAGGTTGGGCCAGATGGTGTGAAAATCACTGGTTACGTATGTTTCCTCATGACACCCATCGATAAACCCGAAGAAAAATCTTTTTCCGTCATCGAACTTGATCTTCTTTGAATCCTCTCTGAGTGTTATGATGTTATCAAATTCTTCAATTGCTTCCTGATAGACTTCAATCATTGAACGTCCTTCAAGATAGGCTTCATATACAGTACAAGCGGTCATCCCGCTCTTGCTCGCTGTCTGATCAAGAGCGGGCTCAAAGATATCGACAACGTGAACGGTTTTTCCGTGTTTTCTGGCATACTCTGCTAACTTGACGGTCCCGCCACCCATGAATGCCCCGATCTCGACGATGTCACCTTCCAATTTATGCAGTGACCGCTCTTCCATAAAGGCAATCAGGTTTTCGTATCCCACGAAGTCAGGAGGATAAACTTTGGGTTTCACTATGCTTCTGAGGCTCCTATCGAGGTTATTTGTCGAATTTTCCCCACAAGACATCGGCCAGTTTGTTTGAGCCGTCTAGCTGTGCTGAAGCTGCTATTACCATTGCGGCCGATACCCACGTAGGCTTGTCTTCAGGCCATATCATTTCTTCAGGTATCTTTATACCTGCCCAAAAGCTGCCGGGCTCATCTTGCAGCTTGATGATCCATTCAAATAGCTGTTGGGCTCTATCGCGTTCTCCAACCCGTATAAGCGCCATCATCAGTTCAGCTGTTTCGGCCACAGTTACCCACCATGGTTCTTCAACAACGCACTTGCATCCCCGATTATCGATGACAAAATCGTCCCATCGGCTAAGCAGATGATCTTTTCCTCTATTACCGTTGACAACCCCAGTAAGTACCGGGTAGAACCAGCTTACAGCGTATTCAAGTTCAGCGTACCCGCCCCTGCCGAAAAGCTCGGGGTGGTCTCTCAGTGCTTCAGCCAGTTTGTCACTGGCCGTTTCCCATCCTGATTTGTCAATTCCGAGTTCTTTGGCGATTCGCACGCCACTTCGCAGGCTGAGCCAGATACAGCTTGATGCGGCAGTTAGAGCTTCCTCCCAGACTGCATCCTCGAGATCGCGGCCCCAATGAATCTCACCGGTTGGTTGCTGTAACTTGACTGCGAACTCTAATGCTTTCTCAACCGCCGGCCACATGTGCTCAAGAAAATCCCTATCGCCTGTGGCTAAATAGTGGCACCACATGCCGACCGCTATGTACGTACTATAGTTGGTGTCCTTTGCCATTTCATTAGGCTGGCCATCCATATAGCTGTACCACCAGCTTCCGTCGGGGTTTTGAATACCGCGAAGCCACAGATAGGCTTTCTTGGCCTCTGCATGTCGGCCGCACAAATCCAGGGCGATCGCACATTCCGTGTGGTCCCAGGGGTCGGTTTTTCCCCCGTCGTACCAGGGAATATCTCCGTTGGGACGTTGATGGCGGGCGATAAAATCACCTGATCTATCGATTAGTTCTTGAATATTCACGGAGGTTATCATTGCTCTAAACCTGACCTTTGCGGGCATAGAATACAACGCTCTTGGCGAAAACGTTGTTCAGCATGTCATCGACCATCTTTACGGGTTTGCTGTTGGTTTTCAGATCCCATACCAGGAACTTGTGGTAGAGGGAAGGGAGGAAAGCCTTGTCATTGTCAGATCCGAAAAGGCAGCGGCCAATCCAGTAAAAAGAATGGAGCGCATGCTTGTGTCGCACAGCAAAGATATCCAGATTGTTCTGATTTAGCTTGGAGCGCAATTCTTTTGCCCTATAGATTCTGATATGCCCGCCAGGGGTATTTTGATAAGTCTTTGACAGCTTCCAACAGATGGCTTCAGGGAGATATGATGGGACGCTCACAGCAAGAGTGCCATCATCTTTGAGAACCCGCACAATTTCTTTGATTCCCTGGCTGTCATCGGGGACATGCTCCAGTACTTCCGAACAAATGATCTTATCAAAAGTGCCGTCTCTAAATGGGAGCCTCAAAATACTTCCCTCTGTCAGAAGCCAGTCACCCTTAGATTCTCCATGCTCATCAAGGTTCCCCAGAACAAAGCGGCCCTTAGCTAGACTGGTGTGATCAAGGTCCAAGCCACAGGCTATGCAGTTTTTAACTTTGCATGCTTGCCACGTGTGCCTGCCTTCACCGCAACCGATATCCAGTATGCGCTCCCCATCTCTGAGCCCTAGAACGTCATAATCGATGGTAAGCACTTACAACAACTCCTTGTAGACTGCAACGGTTTGTTCAGCGGCTCGCCTCCAGCAGAAGTGGTCTTCAACTCTTTTTCTTCCTGCTGCGCCCATTTTAATACGGGCATCCTTATCGTGCATAAGCTGTTTGATAGCTGCGGCCAAAGCCTCAGCATCGGCCGGAGGCACGGAGATTCCAACCCTGCTATCCGGCCCCAACAACTCGGGTAAAGCGCCGGCGCTAGATGCGATCACCGGAATTCCACAAGCCATCGCTTCAGTGGCAGGGAACCCGAATCCTTCATAAAGAGAAGGAACTACTGCTATCTCGGAAGATGTATAACGCGCAACTAGCTCATCATCGTCAATTCTTCCGGTAAAGGTGACAATATCTTCCAAACCATATTCCTGCACCATGTTAAAGTTTCGACCACCGGGTACGGCACAACCTACAATTGTCAATTTTGGGACGATACCATTTCTGAGGAGCTTCATTGCTTTGAGCAGATACTCCACGCCTTTGATCGGACTGTCTCCGCTATTGACCGTGATCAAGCTATGGGGTTCTTTTATAACGTTGCCATTCTGCTTGAAGAGATTGCCGTCAGTTCCATTGTAGACTACTCGCATTTTGCTTGTTGGGACACCGAAATCACGGCTTATGTCCTCTGCTGATTTCTTGGAAACCGTGATCACCCTGTCCATACGTTTGGCAACAAAACTCTGCATCCCGATGAAAGAATACCATCGTTTTAACCGCAATCTCCATCGCCAACTCGGTGCTGCTGCCAGGTCAAGATCCCTGTCAACAGTAACGGGATGATGGATGGTAGCTACAACGGGAATTTTTAACAGATGTTTTATCAGGAGCATCCCATGCCCTAATCCCTGATTATCATGAACAACGTCGAATTTATGGATTGGCTGAAGCTCCCGCAATTTTTGAAAAGCTCGGAGGCTGAAAGTCATCGGCTCCGGGAATAGCCCTAGAGCTACCGATCCGTATTCGTAGAGATTGATAGGGCTGGGCTTGCGCCAGGGGAAATCCTTCGGGAATCGGTCCGGTGAATCGTATAGATTGAGACTATCCAACCTATGTAGTGTTATGTTGTCTTCAACTACCGGATAGGGAGGTCCGGATATCACATGGACTTCGTGTCCTAAATCGGAAAGTTCACGTGAGAGATAATAGATATAGACACCTTGCCCTCCGCAATTGGGCTTTCCTCTATAGCACAAAAGACATATCTTCATATCCCTCCTAGTTTGCCATCTATCCGGTACAAAGTGCCCAAGGCTCATAATTGTTGGGGGTGAGTATCTCAGAATCCATAGGATCTG
Organism: Chloroflexota bacterium; assembly: GCA_018657655.1. Taxonomy (GTDB): domain Bacteria; phylum Chloroflexota; class Dehalococcoidia; order SZUA-161; family SpSt-899; genus JABMQN01. The sequence goes on from JABHWQ010000521.1 coordinate 8,278, forward strand.
CTTCGTATAACTGGCTTTGACTATAGTTGATTACTATTCATGTGGGCTCCGGCTCCTGCGCCGAAGGCAAATGGCTACGCGAGTATACCTTAGTGGTACAGGTCTTGTCAAGTAAGTATTGTACAACTCGAACATGATATTAGCCGTATGTGAACTATTTGATCGCTTATTGGGGTTGTACAGTGGCATTTCCGCCAATAATACGTCAGTGGTTGACAAGTTGTTCTCGCAGGTGTTAGAATCTCGCCGAATGGGAGGATATTGAACCAGTCCTCCCTATTGCTATTTTGAAAGTCCAAGGGAAAAGGAGATGTCAATGGTAGGAATAACAGCATACGGGGCATATATTCCCTGGCATCGCATGGAGCGGCAGAAATGTGTTGGTGCCTGGGGTGGCTTCGGAATGCCCGGAGAGAAAGCGGTAGCCTATTTCGATGAGGACAGCGTGACCATGGCTGTGGAAGCGGCCAGGGACTGCTTGGGCGACTCTGATAGTCGAGCAATAGATGGCCTCTATTTTGCTACCACAACTTCTCCATATAAGGAAAAACAGTGCGCTGCCATCATGGCAATCGCACTGGATATGCGCCGCGATATCAGGACGGTTGATATGAATACGTCACTGCGAGCTGGTGCTAGCGCTTTTGGTATGGCATTTGATGCTATCCAGGCCGGATCGGCAAACAGTGTTATGGTGACAGCGGCGGATACGCGGCTGGCAGCCCCGGCAGGTATGACGGAACAGGGTATCGGTGATGGGGCCGGAGCAATTCTGCTGG
>JABHWQ010000374.1 GCA_018657655.1 Chloroflexota bacterium
CTTTATCAGAGCATTTTCTTCCATCTACACGACTTGTTTCGCAACTAGAGCCCCGGAAAGAAGAGGTAATTCCGCTTCAGGAATAAGTTGCTTAGCCTTGATTCTACCACCATCGATCTTTGCCTGAGTCTGTTTACCTGGGCTGAATTCCGCCAAACCAAAGGCGCTGTTAAGCTTCATATGTTGCTGGACCGCGATGGCTATATGCCAGACTTCGCCGTGATCACTGATGGTAAGACTTCTGATATAACCACCGCTCGTCATTTCACTCTTCCCAAAGGTAGCATTGTTGCTGTGGATCGGGGCTACTACGACTTCGGCCTCTTTGCTCAATGGAATAACTCCGGTGTTTTCTTCGTTACCCGGCTTAAAGGCAATGCCATTTACAAAATCATAGATAACCGCCCTTTGCCTCAACGGTCCAATGTCCTTTCCGACCAGATTATCCGTTTCACCGGATCCAAAACCTGTCTCAAGTACCCAGGGGTACTGCGCCGGGTAGTGGTCTGGGATAACGATAACCGGCGAAGTATCGAGCTTCTGACCAATCGCCTTCGATTTGGCGGCACTACCACCGGAAAGGTCTACCGTGACCGCTGGGAGATCGAAATCTTCTTCAAGTTACTCAAGCAACATTTGAAGATAGAAACCTTTGTCGGCACCAGCCCCAATGCCTTAAAGACTCAGATTTGGACAGCATTGATAGAATCTACGAAAGAAGGGAAGCCGAATGATCGGCTTCCCTTCTTATTTTCTCGCAATAAAACTGGTGCATATAGATTGTATTATGTTGAGTTCTCCTCTGTTATGATTTCAGACAAAAAAAGGGGAGCACTGCTCCCCTTCTAAATTTCCTTTTCTATCCTGGCTTTAGAAATCGATGACTACCAGGGTTTCTCCGGTCTTGACCACCTGCTCCGGTGCGATGTTGATTTGACTAACAGTTCCGGATACGGGAGCGAGTATCGGGTTCTCCATCTTCATCGATTCAATCTCGCAGATACTTTCGCCTTCCTTAACTTGACCCCCGGCACTAACATTGACTTTTATCACTTTCCCCGGGATGGGAGCAGGCACTGTCTCTTGAGGCATTCTTACTCTCCTTTTAATAATAAATACACGCAAACCGGATTATCAAACTTGCAATAAATGGCGTCTATCACACCGAATTTCATTATATACTATCATCCTAGCCATTGCTACACTTCCCGAACATTTTCTTTATACAAATCACTCTTTCACAGCCACTCAAATCACTGATTACTTCCACGGCTGCTTCGGGGAAATACCTTAAAGCAAGGCTAGTAACCGCTGCTTTCTGTTCGGAGCTTATCTCCAATAATATAGCCCCACCAGCACATAGTTTCTCTCCTGCCTGATCCAAAAGACGTCTAATCTCATATATCCCGTCCGGCCCCCCTGACAAAGCAACATGCGGTTCGAACACTCTTATATCATCACTTAGCTCTCTCATCCTGCAATCACTGATATAGGGCAAGTTGGCCAGTATTATGTCAACAGGTTGAGGCAAGAGTTGAAGAAGATCGCCCTCGATCAGATTAATTCTATTCGACACATGGTGCTTTTTAGAATTCGATGCAGCAACTTCCAAGGCCGTAGGTGATATATCGATACCATATGCCTCAATATTTGTTAAGCATACCGCCAATGATATCGCTATCGCTCCGCACCCTGTCCCGATATCAGCTATTAACCCGCTCTGCAAAGATCTCTCTTTAGCTATTTCTAAGGCTTTTTCTACCAGCAACTCAGTCTCAGAGCGAGGAATGAGAGTATCCGGGGTAACATAGAATTCAAGGCCGAAAAATTCTTTGTGACCTACAATGTACGCCATGGGTTCGTGATTAAGCCGCCGCTGTATCAGACTGTCAAGTTCGCGCGATTGTTTCAGGGAAAGTCTTTCGTCTAGCCTAGTATGAATTTCAGTTTTGCTGAGATCCAGCACATGACCTAAGAGCAGTTCTGCTTCCAAACGCCCTTCATCGAATCCTTTTTCTTCAAGAACGTTTTTAGCACTAAATATTGCATGGCTTATGCTAGCAGTCATTGATCAGAGGGTTGTTCAGCGGCTGTGAGGGCATCGACAAGCTCGTCGATTTCTCCCTCGAAGATGTTTTTGATGTTGTGAACGGTTAATCCAATTCGGTGATCAGTAACCCGTGATTGCGGGATATTGTAAGTTCTGATTTTCTCTGAACGATCACCGCTTCCCACCTGTGATCGTCGGTTCTCAGTTAGTTCATCAAACTGTTTGGATCGTTCCACATCATACAGCCTAGCTCTCAAAACGGAAAGGGCCTTGGCCTTGTTTTTATGCTGTGAACGTTCATCCTGGCAAGTAACCACAATCCCGCTGGGAGCGTGTGTAATACGTACAGCGCTGGACGTTTTATTTACATGCTGTCCGCCAGCACCACTGGCACGGTAGGTATCGATCCTTAGATCATCAGGATCAATGTTAACGTCAATTTCATCAGCTTCCGGAAGCACCGCAACCGTAGCTGTCGATGTATGTATCCTCCCCGAAGACTCAGTAACCGGTACCCTTTGAACTCGATGTACACCGCGCTCATATTTGAGCCTGCTAAATGCTTTTTTCCCTTTTACCTCAAAAATGATCTCTTTGTATCCACCAATTCCTGTGTCGCTAGAACTCATGGTTTCAACCTGCCATCCTTTGGCTAGAGCATAACGAGAATACATTACATAGAGACTACCAGCAAAAAGGGCTGCTTCTTCTCCTCCAGCGCCAGCGCGTATTTCCAAAATCACATCCCTCTCGTCTGCGGGATCTTTTGGCTTAAGTGCGGTTTTTAATTCCAGCAGAAGATCTCCCTTTCTCTGTTCCAATTGTTCCAGTTCTTCTTGAACGAGTTCGGCCATTTCGCTATCAAGTCCGCCGTCTCGCATAGCAATGGTATCTTCTCTGTTCTTTGTAACGGTTTTGTATTCCTGATAATGTGAAACTGTATCCCTGATAGCAGCCTGTTCCTGAGCTAATGATTGCAGTTGATCGAGATCAGAGACTACATCCTCCCGAGCCATAAGGTTGTTAATCTCATCGTATCTCTCTTCTATTGCGTCCAACTTGTCAAACATGTTATCCATTCTTATTTACCTACTACTGTTATCTCATTATAGCAGTAGTAGGTGCCTTTTCATAATGAAGGCCCCCTCGCTGGACAGCCCCGGATCGATATGCTAGAATAGGGCACAGTCAAGATAGGAGGTTCCCGAGGGAAACCGCAAATCTTGCAAGGGTGGAAATTGTATGGTTTGATGCCAAGCAGTAAATATATGATCTGGGGATTATTTATCTGAATCCTCACAAGCAGATAGATAATAGCATTAACCTTCACCGCGAAATATCCCACAACCCATTAGTAGTAGAGATAACCCATATTGTAGCTCCCGGAACGTTACTACACATCCAAATGATCCCCTATGTAAATGCGTCGTAGCTTAGATATTCCTAAATTGCTGCAGGCTTATGTGTCATTAGGCCCTGATGATAGCCATATCAGGGAGGTGAGAATAAATGTTGACAACACTAAATACAACTGATATTGAAATCGATCGTAACGCTGTATGCCGTTATATTGGGTATACAGATGGCGTTGAGCCGTCACCGCGTATTTCGTCTCTGCTCGATGAGTATATCGAGAACGCAATGCATCTCATTGAACCATCCTATGCATATCTTTTCAAGGGCATAGATGATGCTAACGAGGATGTCGCCTTCTTGGAAGACTCTATCGTTTTCGAGGGAACCGTTGTGGGCAGATTAGCCCAGCAATCCGAAAAGATTGCCATATTCGTTTTAACTATTGGGGATCGCTTAGAAGAGATGGCTGCTAAGTTGGCTAACGATGGTATGATTGTTGAATCGTACGTACTTGACGCTATAGGATCCAGCGCCGTCGAGAACCTGGCCGAATTCGTGCAGGGCGTCATCGGTGAAGTCGCCTACCACTATGGACATTCCATAAGCCGACGATTCAGTCCAGGCTATTGTGATTGGCATATAAGCCAGCAAGAGATGCTGTTCCGTGCTATTGACGGGAACGAGTCGAGTGTTATGTTAAGCGAAGGTTATCTTATGACCCCTCAGAAATCTATATCGGGGATCATCGGGATTGGTAAGCGTGACTGTGGTATCACCAAATATAACCCATGCAAAACGTGTGAGAGACGCAACTGCGTCGGGAGGAGATAAGACACAATAATTATGATACGAAAAGGATTAGTCGGCGGCAGTTACAAGCCGCTGAGTGAAGATGACATCGCCCAAATCCACGATACCGCAATGCGGGTATTTGAGGAAGTCGGCATCCAGGTAAATTCTGATAAAGCACTAAAATTCTTCAAGGATGCCGGAGCCAAAACCGATGACCATATTGTCAAAATGCCTCGAGATATGGTCATGGATCTCATTGGCAAGGCCCCATCAGAAGTTGTCCTCTATGGACGTGATCCCCAACATAACCTGCATTTGGGAGATGCACGAGTATACGCAGGCACCGGTGGCACCGCTCTCAATATTATCGATGGTGAAACGGGTGAAAGACGGCGAGCCACTCTCCAAGATCTCAAAAACATTGCCAAACTGGTCAATGGTCTGGACAATATTCATTTCTTCCTGCTACCTACGTATCCAGATGACGTAGCTACGGAAATCGTTGATGTCAACAGGTTCTTTGCCGGTCTGGATAACACCTCTAAACACATCATGGGCGGTGTCTACACTCACGAAGGTATCGACCGTGTCATCCAAATGGCAGAAACCATCGCAGGGTCCGCAGAGAAGTTGCGCAAGGAACCAATTATATCCATAATCCTGTGTGCCATCAGCCCTCTAAAGATCGATGATATATACGGAGATATGATTGTGAGTGTGGCTAAAGCAGGAATACCCATAGCTCTCCCGGCAGAACCGTTGTGCGGTTCTACATCACCGGTGACGTTGGCCAGCAATGTATTAATCCAGGCAGTAGATTCACTTGCTGAAGTATGCCTCACCCAGTTGGTCAATCCAGGCACACCGGCAATCTTCGGTTCCGTAGCATCCAGTAATGACTTCCGCGATCTGAAGTACATCACAGGGGCCATCGAAATGGGCATGTCCAATGCGGCCAGTGCTCAGATGGCACAGTTCTACAAATTGCCATTCTACGCTACCGCAGGAATGTCCGATTCCAAAGTAGTTGATGCACAGTGTGGATATGAATCAGCTTTGACCACACTTCTCTGCGCTCTTGCCGGAGCAAATTACATCCATGACGCAGCTGGCCTTATGGACTTCGCGCTTAGCGTTAGTCCCGAGAAATACGTCACCGATAATGAAATCATCGGCATGGCGATGAGAGCAGTTGAAGGCATTAAAGTGGACGATACAACTCTAGCATTCGATCTGATTAAAGAAGTTGGCCCTGGCGGTCATTTTATTTACGCCAAACATACCCGCAAACATATGCGGTCCGAACACTACCAACCAACATTGAGCGATAGAGAACACATCGAGAAATGGGAAACCGAAGGTAAAAACGATACGGCAGCTCGCGCCAAGGAGCGAGTGAATGAAATTCTGACCGCTCCCGGATACAATCTTCCCGATGCTGTTCGGCAGCAGGTACTGAGTCAAGCGCCTGAAATTATAGACTGAGGACAGAACGCAATGATAGTAATTGGTGAGAAGATCAATGCATCCAACAAGTCCGTTGGACAGGCAATCGCTGATAAGAACATAGAATTCCTGCAGAACCTGGCCAAAGCACAGGCGGAAGCAGGAGCCGACTATATAGACGCCAATGCCGGAGTGGGACAGGACGCGCGTGATAACGCTACGGCAATTATGGAATGGCTGATCGATGTAGTTCAGCAGGCAACAGATAAGCCTCTTTGCATCGATAGTGATGATCCCACAGTTGTTGAAGCTGCACTGGGCAAATACAACGGTGAGAAAGTCATGATCAACTCGGTTAACGCTGAGCCGGATCGGCTTGATTCCATCGGTCGGCTGGCAGCCGACCGGCAAGCATCGCTGGTAGCCCTGGTCATGAAAGAAGGCGGCATACCTCAGACTGTCGAAGAGAGGATGGATGCAGCCGAAACGATCATGAACCACCTGACCAGACTGGGAGTAAAAGAGGAACAGGTCTATTTCGATCCGCTCGTACTACCGATCTCCGTGGATCAATCTCAGGGATTGGTAACTTTGAATACCATCAAAGCAATCAAAGCTCGGTTCCCATCCGCAAAAACCACCATGGGCTTGAGCAACATTTCATACGGATTACCAAATCGCGGCATTATCAATCGATCATTCATGCTCATGTCTATGGCAGTTGGATTGGATTCTGCTATCCTTGATCCATTGGACGCCAAAATGATGACTCTGGCAAAAGTTGGAGACATGCTGGTCGGACAAGATCCAGGTTGTAAAAAGTATATCAAGGCTCATCGCAAGGGCCTCTTAATAGCTTAGATTTGATGAGTCGGTAATAGAACAAGGAGAGGTAAATTGGCCAGAGAAGGACTTTTAATTAACCAGCCATTGCTTAGGCTATCCCAGGAACAGGTGGAGCGAATCCATCATGCTTCCATGGAAATCCTGAGCGATCCGGGCCTTATATGTTTTAACAAAAACGCTGCTGAAATATTTCAGAGCAATGGCGCTGAAGTTTCAACATTAGCCGATTACGATCACCCCGCATGGTTGGTGAAACTTCCGGAACAAATTGTGCTGAAGGCTCTGGATAGCGCGCCCAAAACAGTCAAGCTTGGCGCCAGAAATCCCGATAACGCCCTGATAATGAACGGGGAAGAGCCGAGAGTGTACTTTATCTCTGGTTCCGAGACCAACATTTGGCTAGACGTTGATTTTCCGACTTACACCAAAAAGTCCGATCCGAGTGTAGAAATTCAGGTTCCCGAGTGGAAGCCACGCAGGGGAACCGTCGCAGACCTATGTCAATCTGCTCATGTTTGCGAGCATTTGGAAACACTGGATGGATACATTCGCACTGTAAACATTCAAGATAAAGATATCACCGAACAGAATAAAGATGTCAACAAGTACTTTGCTTCTCTGAATAACATGACCAAACACGTCATGGCGGGACTCACGTCACTCGATCAGATCGATAACGTGGTGAATATGGCCCAAATAATTGCGGGAGGAGAGGAACAACTCAAGGAAAATCCTATAATCTCGTTTATCACTTGCCTAGTCAAGAGCCCACTTCAATTTGTTGACGATACAACTGACACTTTCATTGAAATCTGTAAACGCGGATTGCCCATTGTTGTATCCTCAGCACCTCAGGCTGGAAGTACGGCTCCTATCAAAGAAGTGGGTATTCTGGCACAAATTAATGCCGAGGTTCTGGCCGGTATTACTTTGGGACA
>JABHWQ010000174.1 GCA_018657655.1 Chloroflexota bacterium
CCTTGGTGGGGGGGCACAGCGTCGATGATCTGGAACTGAAGTACGGTCTATCCGTGACCGGAGTAATACATCCGGAAAAAGTGATTCTCAATTCCGGAGCAAAACCTGGCGATAAGCTTATACTGACCAAGCCTCTGGGTACGGGTATCATTAATACAGCGATCAAAGCGAACATGGCCGATGCAGATGCAGTTGCCGCTGTCACCGAGCAAATGACCATGTTAAATAACAAAGCATCTGAGATAATGCAGGAAATTGGAGTTCACGCCTGTACCGATGTGACCGGATTCGGCCTTCTTGGCCATGCCTGTGAGATGATTCAAAGTGGTGAGGTAGGTTTGGAGATCGATCACACAACGTTGCCTATTTTCCCGAAGGCTATTGAGTTTGCTCAAATGGGACTTATTCCTGCAGGAACCTATCGTAACAGGGATTTCCGGTCTGCCATGGTCAATTTCGCATCAGGCGTACCCGATTGGATTTCAGATGTCCTATTCGATCCGCAAACATCGGGGGGATTGATCATCTCCGTTTCTGATGAGAAAGCACAAACTCTATTGACTAGGTTACATGACGCGGGACTCATTCAATCCGCAATAATCGGTAAAGTCACAAATCAATCGGGCCAAATTATGGTTCAATAAAGCCGGAAGCTTGACAAATACTGATCTCTTACGTAAAGTGGTCCTAATTATGGGGAGTTTAAGCTGATTGGTGTCTAATAGAAAGCCGGGATTGCTCCGTCGAATAATAATCCGTCTGATCATAAATGCCGCAGCCATCTATCTGACGGCTCTGGTTATATCGGGCATACACTTGTCTGGGTGGAAGGCTATTCTGCTGGTTGCAGTGCTCTTCGGGATCGTCAATACAGTAATCAAGCCATTTGTCTGGATTGCCTCTTGCTTGCTCCAACTTCTCACTCTTGGGCTATTCACGCTGATTATCAACGCGTTGATGTTGTACCTGACAGAATGGTTCGCCGATAAACTGGAACTCAATTTCACCATCGATAATTTCCTTTCTGCTTTTCTGGGGGCCCTCCTCATCAGCGCAGTAAGCTTTATCCTAAGTAAATTTATCAAGTAGAAATACTCATCCTCGTATCCCCCATCGAATCGGTTCAACCAGCTTACTTAGATAAGTTTGGTTGACAAAAAAGCCGCGTATCGTCAGAATCGAGTCAAATCCTATGTTTTTCTTCAAAATGTCGGAGGCCCTTTATGACCAAAAAACATGATACCGAAGATCTGCTGGCAATAGCCAATCACCTTTTTGTTGAGACTTCTCGTTTTACCAGCGGTTTAGGTTTGAGGGTCGATTCAGTTGATCCTGAAAATACCTGCATGAAATTCAAAATAAGGGATGATTTGACCGGAAGTGACAGAACTGTCAATTTGCATGGGGGGGTGATCGCTGCTGTTCTGGATATCACCGGGAGTCTTGTAATCTTCGCAAACCTCGTTCATAAGATGAAAGGGGATACACTGCAGAAAAGAGTTGAAAAGGTTACCCGATTGAATACTATTGATCTGCGGATCGATTATCTGCGCCCGGGCATAGGAAACGAATTCAGGGCAACAGGCTACCTGTTGCGTACGGGGAAAAAGGTTGCAGTGGCAAGAATGGAGCTGCACAACGAAGAGGATCGATTAATTGCTGTTGGTACGGGTTCGTATATTCTTGGTGTAGTGTCTGATTAGACGGAGTACTATTCGTACTCCTTGGGCACGGCACAGATTATAATCAAAGGTTTATCGCTTAAAGTGTTTTTGAATTGGTGGACTTCATCTGGAAGGACGAGGGCGAAATCTCCGGTTTTAATAGGAAGCTCCTCACCACTCTCTGTGACCAGTGTTCCGTTACCTTCGATAACGTAGTTGATGTGTTCGAAAGGATGTTGATGATATGGAGTGTGGCCGTCAGGTTCAACTGTAAACACCCTGAAGGCGAACAGCGGAGAACCGTCACTTCCTGAGATTGGAACCTGTTTTTCGACGTTTTTTGCCCCTTGCATATCAACTTTAACTTTTGTAACTTCGTTTAAATTTGTAACTTTCATTTTGTTATCCCCTTACGACCAATTGGCAATTTATTTCCCCATGTTGTCTATCTCTGTAATCCTATCAAATCCCATCGTGGTTTTACACCGATGTATGGGGTTCAAGTAGAGTATATGGTCCTTGAATTTGGGTATGTATTAATGAGAATGGATATTCGCCGAGAGTTGATCCCTAAGGTTTTTGGCTACATCTAGGCTCATCTCGGTGAAGATGTTAAATTCGGTGTCCTGGGTATCCTTGCCTTGAACCTGTACGATCACATGAGAATCCATATCGGACTGAGAACCTGCTCCCCGGTGAAAAAGTGCTACTGCTGTCTGATATACTTGAATGTTGCCATCGCTTTGGTATTCCATTGATGTCTCCTTCCCGGCCCATTTGCATGTGGCCTATCGATAGTAAGCTGTTAGGGTCACAGTAATCTTGAGCTATCGAATTAGGATTTGACCGCATTATACTCTTTTGTGCCTTCTGTGAGAAGAGGTATCCAACCATATGAACCGCTAATGCTACAAATGGTGCGGGGCAAATTAGGGGTGCCCACATCATGGGATGAGGGCAATCCCTCTTTCCCATACAAACGTCCGTCTGATACTATGATAATCACAAGCATAAATATTTCCATATGGAAGACAAGTCTAGCTGCCGTGGGCGGCTATTATGCATGAGTTGACAATTAAGAACGAATTGATACAGTGACGTCTATGTGTGCATGTTGGAGCAGCATATCTTGGCTCCTGTATGCACACGACTAATGAATAATGGTCTGCGTGGGATAGCTTCATTAGGCGGCTCTGGGGATCGCCATACTTGTGTAGCTGAGTGAAATATCATTACCAGGTCATTCTTTTTACCGTTGTTATGTAGATTAGGGCGAACGTATAGATTTGCTCTGAAATACACGAATATGACTGGTTTTTTGGCTTGCATATGATAGAATGAAAAGGTGTTTGGTGGAGCATACGTGGGGGAGTGTCGGAATTGGCAGACGAGCATGATTTAGGATCATGTGGGGCAACCCGTGCGGGTTCGAGTCCCGCCTTCCCCATGCTCCAACAGGCTTGTTAGAGGCCCCATCCTACCAAGATCAGAGAGACTCTTTTGTTGATCGTTTATCTATATCTATATTCGGTAGAGTTGGACAATGAAATTGGTACGCATGGTACGATCTGTTTGATTTGAGCTGGAGTGAGAAAGCGTGAAAGATATTACATTTGTACACCATCACTTAGTTGATAGTTTACGGGCCGCTATTGCTGAAGCAAATGGTTGTGATGATGAGGCGAGTCGGCTGCGTTCTCAAGCGAAGCTTCGTTTGATGTCTATGTCAGAAAGGGATATCTGGGAGCTGGCGGGTGCGACGGCGACTTATCCTGATAGACCTGTTGAACAAATATATAGTGAAATCCAGGAAGCGATAACTCTACACCGAGACACGGCGCATGAATGGCTTCCGGATATTTCCGGTGTGGCATATCTACCGGTCCATAATGATTTGCCGGATACGACGGTTGCGGTAGAAGAGATGGATGAAAACGATCAGATTTCCATGTACCCAGACTCTTGAATTGTATCTCATGTATTCCAACTTCCGTATGTCTACTTTCGTTGACTAGTTTGCAGGCGATAGGCTATAATAATCAGACGAAATATCTGGAGGTGATGCAGACATGGCTAATACAGCCGGGAAGCGTTATCAATGTGGCAAATGTGGTGCCGAGGCAATGGTTACTCGCGGTGGCGATGGCACAGTCAAGTGCTGCGGTCAAGAAATGCAACAGAAGTAATAGGGGGAATATTTAGATGCCAACTCAATTGGGCAAACGGTTCGTATGTGAAGTATGCAATACCGAAGTTTTGGTTACAAAGGCGGGTGAGGGCGATTTGGAGTGTTGCGGCAAAGCTATGGAAATACAGCAGCCAAAACCGTTGCCATCATCCGATTAATAGCAGGAACGACATTATTCTTAAAAGAATATAAGAGGGAGGGGGTTATTTAGAACCCCTCCTTTTTGGTTAAGGGGGGACAGTTTGTCAAAAAGATTCCACTACGGGGGACAGGCGGTTCTTGAGGGGGTCATGATGCGCGGCCCCAAGCAGGTAAGAACTGCTGTAAGACGACCCGATGGCGAGATCGTCTCCAAGACCGAGCCGTTATCAACAATCTATACCGGTAGTCTTCGGAAAGTGCCCTTTGTGCGTGGCTTTTTCGCCCTCATCGAAACAATGGCTCTGGGCATCAAATCTCTGATGTATTCCGCGGATATAGCTGTAGAAGCGGAGCTGGAGGAAAAGCCCAAACCGATAGTTATTTGGACACCGGTTGTTCTCGGAATTGTTTTTGGGGTAGCCCTTTTCGTGGTGTTGCCCATGCTAATTACCCATTATGGGATCGATCGCGTTGTCGATGAAGCTTGGATGAGTAATGCAGCTGACGGAGTCATTCGCGTACTTATCTTCATTACTTACCTTGCAGTGATGTCTCTCTTACCCGATATTCGTCGGGTATTTGCTTATCACGGCGCCGAGCACAAGACCGTCAATGCCTTTGAAGCAGGTGCTCCGCTGGAAGTGGATTCTGTTCAGCGATTCAGTACATCCCACACTCGTTGTGGCACTGGCTTCTTGCTTATTGTAATGGTGATTGCCGTCATTGTATTTGTTTTCACAGGACAACCGGCATTATGGCTGCGCTTGCTTTCGCGCCTTATTCTTCTCCCCGTGATTGCATCAGTGGGATACGAGTTGATTCACTTTGCTGCGGATCGGACCGACAATCCCGTGATTCGAGCTATCATGCGGCCTAGCATGGCGCTTCAGAAATTAACCACTCGTCAACCGGATGACCAGCAGGTTGAGGTTGCTATCGAGGCTCTTGAAGGCGTAATCGAGGCCGAAGAGGGTCAGTAAAATTCTGAGGTGTCCTTACACCTCATCGAGATTGCGGTAAAAACAGGACCGATTACCGGTATGACAAACGGGACCAACAGGTTCTGCTTTGACCAGAATGGTATCGACATCGCAGTCGATGAGTATTTCCTTGACGTTGATATAGTTACCCGAGGTGGCTCCTTTGTGCCACAGCTCTTGCCTGCTCCGGCTCCAGAACCACGCCTGCCCGC
>JABHWQ010000432.1 GCA_018657655.1 Chloroflexota bacterium
GAACGTCTACCTCTGTATATTGCAGAATACGCATGGCGATACAATCATAGAAACATGGAAGCTAAAGACAAAATCAAGTCGATTTTACAATTGCTTGAAAACAGATACGAATATAGTGGCTAATTTAGGACTTTACCCCAGTCTATATCTAGCACGCTCCGCCTCTTCAAGGCTTCCTACTGTTATTACTGGGGCACCTTCGTGGAGTTTGGTGAGCGTCATTGTACAAACCGTGTCTATTATTCGTTCCCAAAAATAATGCTCCCACGGGTCAGGTTCATTTAAGCGTGTCACTATTGCTTTTCGACCACCCACGGAGGTGAGATTGAAATTAATATGACTGACTATAGGTTCGCCAAGTCCATGTGCTGCGAGTATTACTGTAATGTTAGCTGTCACTCGCCCTTGCTTCTCTCGTATACGGTCAAGGGTTACATGTATGTTTTCCTTTGCGAAACTGAAGGAATATGAACCAGCATTATGAATCATAGAGGGCTCAGATGTCATTGACCAATCCCCCTCGGAGGGATTTTCTGTTTCGAAATTGAAGCTGGAAATTGCCTCTCATTGTGAAATACCGCCATATTCTCACCTCCCAGTGCCGAATCTTGCCACATGAATGATTTGTGCCTTAGAAAGACGGGCATTGCCTCTAGTAAAACCCCATCGTGTCCTGAGCCTAGGGTTATGTTGGAGATTCTTTTTAATATATGCATGCTCTTCTTTGTTGACTTCTCCGGGCCATCCCGGCAGGAGCAATTTCCGTTTGTAGAATTCCGGCATCTCAGCCATCAAAAACCTCACTGAAAGAACGTTGCTTTGAGGAATTGGGGTCTGGTTCAGGCTTTGCAGGTTGGAAGTTACTCTGCTTTCCATCGAATTCCCAATAACGAAGTGGTAAGGCGTATTGTCTACCGTGTCCCCTGTCGAGTGTCATTTTGTACTGACTAAAATTATCTATGGTGCTGGTATATACCTCGTTGCTCTCAGTATCATGGACTTCAATATTTTTGCAGGTTGGGGCTATCTCTCGGTCAAATGCATTGGCATCAATAGCTATCGCTTTTGGCGTCCGTAGGATATGCTTTGAGCCACGGATACGCTTCCTTAATACATTGCCGTCAATTCGACCGATGATTTTTCCATCAATGGAATGTATCGGCTGTTTGGAACGTGTGCTATAATTGTCACGAATCGGCATGAAAATGCTCCTTTCGGTATTTTTGTGTTCGGTTCGGGAAGCGTTCGTGGTGCAGTGTCCAGCTGGAGCGAACGCTTCTTCTTTTGTTGATTGCATAATTTCTGTTTAGTGTTAATCACACTTGGTCTTCACACCCCCTTTTGGTCCATCCCTCCTAAGTCTTTCCACATCCTCAGGGAATATCTCTTCAATAGACACTCCCAGTGCATCTGATATCCGGTTTGCCACGTTGGGCCACGGTCTATGGACATCTCTTTCTAGGGCCGAGACTATCGACTGTGGCGTATGTGCCTTTTCAGATAGCTGACGCTGGTTGAGCCCTTTCTGTAGTCTTATTTCACGTAGTCTATTCATTGATTACCTCCTGCTATTAATGTTAATATATAACTAAAGAAGAACCACTTATGTTATATTACGAAACGAGAACCGAACTCCGTAAAGAAGTTGAGAAACGTATAGGTCATCCTCTGGGAGAGGATACATGGAGGATAGTGAAGCCTGAGTCGGAGCCTCCCTATGACAAGCGTGACCTTGATGAAACTTTAGATGGGCTACCGAAGCCAAAAAGAATAGATAGACGTCAGATTGCACAGTTTAGTCAGAGACTTTTTATACCATCACGACAAGATGCAAGGGAAGGTCTCAGGAGGGAAGCAACCAAAGTCCGAAAAATGCTGGGCATTGGAGAGAATGCACTGCCACTTGATAGGCTGGAAGAGACACTTCTGCGTTTAGGTGCTAACAGGATGACGGGAGTGCCCTTGCCCTATCTTAGAGGAGAAGGAAGTATTGAAGATGTTTCGTACTGGGAGATAGGTTATGTATTCTTGCCCATGCCTGGTGAATCCAATTCTGACGTACTAGTGTATCTGCCTCATTTCATCTCGTTATTCTCTTATAAATTAGGAGTCCACCCTTCAATTGCCTTATCTTATATCATTTGCGATATCGAACTTCCAGATTATGAGCGCATAGCAATTCACAAGGATTTTGCTGACGAAATAGAGATTCGTGTAGAAAGACCTCTAAATGTCTCGCCTAAGAAAGTGGCCGAAGCCTACGGGAAGTTGCGTAATGAGATGGCACAACAAGCTGGGATTTCGAACTGGCGAAAAAAGCCAAGGCGTAGTGAAATGAGTATGTTGTTGATAGAGTTTATCGATGCTACTTGCGAAGGTGGACTCCATGGTCGTCGGGCTAAGGCAGAGTGGGCCAATATTTGGAACAGATGGAACAATAGTTTCCCCCAAAAAGCTTACAAGAATGTGGAATCGATGCAAGCGGCATTCTATCGGGCACGTTCGAGGTTAAGGACGGCTATAAGGCTATGACATCCGTGAATTATATAACCTAAAATTGCCCCTCAGTTGCATACGTGACATTTGAACCTTATAATGAGTGGAAATAATACGGGAACATGTCAGTCAGGACAAAGATGAAGACACGGAGAAAGCGATGCCAATAACACAAGACCAAGCCCGCGAAAAGATAGGTGAGCTCATTGAGAAATACCGCACGATGACCGTACTGGAGCGAAAGGAAATCTCTGAATCATCAGTAGTCCACCAATTCCTTGACCCTTTCCTCGAAGCTCTCGGTTGGCCCGTGCAAGACCCATC
>JABHWQ010000433.1 GCA_018657655.1 Chloroflexota bacterium
AGTCCATCAAATCGATGACGGCAAATCCCGACGCGCACAATCCACCGGGAGAATTTATGATGAGTTGAATGGAGTTGGCTTCCTGGGAAATATTGAACTCGATGATCTTCTGGCAGACACTCTCGGCCTCTCCAGAGTCGATCTCCCCGGAAACAAAAATGACACCGTACTCGTCCAGCGTCCGGTGTTCGGTGGGGTCCTTCTTTTCCATAAGCTATCACCTCTTGTTGAGATTCAGTGTGTCTATTGAACCTACAACAGGTAGGCGACAGATCGTGTCGCACAGATCAGGGAAGTTGTTTTTTTTCGTAATCCACGCAGAATGGCGCCCATTTCCTGTCCGACTTCCCTGTGAGCCGGGCACGGCAAACTACCCATCCTCCTGCCATTTCAGGGTGGTGGTCTGAGATAATCTCAGCCCTCAACGCAATAACTCCAATGTTTCCAACTATCAATTCTACAGGAAACCAAAAACCTATTCTCCTGAGGTGTTAGGAGGGTTTACCCTACTGGAACGGCCTGAACAAATTTCCTAAATACAAGGATTCAAGCTGTTTTTTTGTTTTATATTTGCGCTACTGGACGGGGGTAATCTCAATCTACGACCTGACACAGGCTCTCAAAGAAATTCATTGAGTCTGCCAACCCATATTCGAAATTACCCTCATCCATCCCCCTCTTAAACTGAAGAGCCAAAGTCGGGTTAGTAACATTAATCTGAACTTTCCCATTCTCATTTGAATAAGAAAAATATAACCCTAACTGAAATGGCAAAGCCGGGTCAGTAACAATAATCTTAACTTCCCCATTTTCATAAGAGTTAGAATAATTTAATCCTTCCAGTAGTAATCCAGCTTCAGAAATAGTTCGCATAAACATTGTCCGCATAAACCTCAGATATTCATCTACAGATACCTCAAAAGATACATCTACCATAGGCCGTTTTTGCCCCTTAGCTAACGGAATATTCCCCAAAGGAGTGAGCCCAGAAATAGAAATGCCTTCGTGTAGCTTCGTAACGGACTTTTTGTTCGATTCCCTGATAGTATCCATAATGTCCTCAAGCGTAATGAGCTTGAATATCAGTGTGCTTGTTGAAGCTACAATAGGTAGGCGACAGATCGTGTCGCACGGATCGTGGAAGTGACTTTTTTTCGTTATCCATACAGAATCGCGTCCATTCCCTGCTCGATTCCTCTGTGAGTCGGAGACGGTCTATCCATCTTCCTGCATTTCTGCATACGCTTCTATACTGCAATAATCAACCTCCATCGGTCTTTCTGCCACCAGAGGCCGGGCCCATTCTCCCAGAGATGCCCGGTGCCGGCAATTATCGCCTCCTCCTTCCATCACGATCTCGATATATCGGTCCTCTTCTATGTATCCTCCGATTCCGCAAAGCACCTGCGCAGCCCAAGCCCGCACCCGCTCCTGGGTTAATTCATCTAACCGATCGCTCTGCACCGACCACCGTTCCCGGTGTCTTCTCAATCGGATCCAGCTCCTTTGCAGGACACTTCGCAGGATTTCATCCCGCGCTTTCCCTTCATAGTAATCTATCTCTCCATGCGCCTTATAGACTGCATCCACCTCTTCCCTGCTGAGACCGAAAGCCTCCGGGCAGAAGATCACCGTAGCGATATGCGTTCCCTTTACAGGAATCAAAACGCCTGAAGGGGAGAGGAAAAAACCCTCATTGGTCAAAGTATGCAATTGACCTCTCCTATGATCTTGCCCTGCCCAAACCAGTGCGCGTACATCTCCCCGAGAAATTCCTCGGTGATCGGGTAACCCGACGCAGCCCCAATCACAGAATCGATCCCACAGCGAGGACACCAGGCCGTCCCATCATCAACCGGTGCAGTCCAGTCAATTTCCTCTGGCGAGAAAATAGCAAGACAGTAAAAGCACCCGCAGCGCTCGCTTCGTTCGATCTCCTCCTGATTATCAAGGCTATGGCGATGTGCTCGAACGTAATCCGGCTCCTTCTGGCTCATCGTTCCTCTCTTTCTCTTTGCATCAAAGCGTCCACCAATGCCTGGATCCTCATACATTCCCCTTCTTCGCACCGCGCCTGGAAAGGCTCAAACAACTCGTGCTTCCTGAATCCCAGAATCAGCCGTCCGTCGAACGGCACTTTCCTTCCCTTCCCACACCGACCGCACGAGCCCCACATGGAACCAGATCCCGAGAGTGGACTGCCCCCGGCGCCGTAGAGAAGCACCGTTTTGCCGCACTCCCCGCAGGTATCGGTAAACTTTCCCCGCCGCCAGTAATCCAGGAGGAGTCCCAGAGGGAGATATCCGCATAAGCCCACGTAGGCGACACTGATGAAAGCCCGTTCGGTGATCAGGGCATTGCTCATCCCCTCCTCTCCCCTGATCTGATCTCCCTTTTCCAGGATCAGTGGGAAATGATCCACCAG
>JABHWQ010000435.1 GCA_018657655.1 Chloroflexota bacterium
AATTTGTCTTTTACACTTGATGTTGGTAATCGCACTGAGCCCTAGCTACTCTTGGAAGTATTTACAAATTCTACGAACCGATGGTATAGGAGTGGTTGGAATAAAGAGGAAAGGAATTGACCTCGACAAATCAACCAAGCCCTGCAAGGAGACAGAACAAACGGTTTGCGGAAGCCATAGAATCTGTCTCCTTGCGGGCAAGGCGGCCGAAAGATTCAGCTCCCCTACACTAACAAATTTGAGACGATTTGGGAATACAAAGAAGCCTTCTTTTCGCATTTGATCCCTTTTGTGGACTACATTGGTCCCGAATGTCCCATCTGTGGGGATCGTGATTGCTATCAGGAGATTTACCCTTACTGGCGATACGCCATTGACCTATTTCCGGAATTCAGGAAAGAAAAAGTCCCCATCGCCCGGCTTCTGTGTCGGAAGAATAACAGCACCTTTTCTCTGTTGCCCATTCAGTTGATTCCCTATTTTCAGTACACCGTCAGCGCAGTGATTGGGACCCTTTTTTGTGGTCTTTCCTGCCGGCTGATGGGTCAAGTGGGATTTTATGGGGCGGAAGCGTCCGTAGATCCAGAGAGCAACGTCACGGCCTGGCTCGTTTTTTGTTGGCTGATGGTGATGGTAAGGGGATTTCGGCGCGGCCATGCCGAACTTATTGTCTTGTACGACTTGAGTCGCATTCGAACCTCGGAGACAACAGTGTCGTGGCAGGAATTTTGGGACTATGTGGAGGTGTTCGGTATAGATCCTGACAGGATATGGCGGCCCGAACTTCACCTCCTGTTGTACCAATACAGTCAGAGAACTCAGTTATTCCTTTTCGGCACCCCATCTCAACACCGATCGGGCAGGGCATAACCTCGCCCTCTTCAGGGTTCCTGAAGAAAACATCCTCTCTTCTTTTCTAAATCCCGCCGCCGGCATCCGCTTTTTCCGCCTTTTTTATGCTGACCGATTCGCCCATACCACCATCCGGGTCATTTTTGTGTGATTTTTTACAGAGCTTTGCTTTGTATCACGTTTTCAATAGGTTATCCATGGGCCTCCGACAGCGGTCTTTTGCCGCAAAACCCAAAACCAGGAGGATCCACACCATGGATAAAGAAATTCGAGAAAAAATCGCCCTGAGACGTTACCAGATCATCAGCCCTGTATTGGCTGAGCCCAGTAGGGCTCAAAACGACTACTTTCGAAATCAGGCAAATTTCAAACATGAGTTTCCCCATTACGGGGTGAGAAAAGTTGCCGTCTCCACCATGAAATCATGGTTGCGAACCTATCGGGAAGAAGGGTTTTCGGGTCTTAAGCCCAACCACCGGGCCGACAAGGGAAGACCCAGACGATTCAATGAACACATGATGGATGCCATCTCGGTCACGTGCAAAGCATATCCCGGCTGGAGTATCCAAAACCTCTATGAACACCTTCTGACCCAGGACCTGTTAGGGGATCCTCCCGTCCACTACAACACCCTTCGGAGGGTGATTAAAGATCATGGACTCCTTCCAACCAAAGCCCGCGCCGATGTGCGAAAAGCCTATGAAATGGACGTCGTCAATGACCTCTGGGTCTGTGATTTTATGCATGGTCCCCGGGTTCAAGACGGCAAAAAGTCCGTTAAAGCGATCCTGTGCGCCATCATTGATGATCATTCCAGAATGATCGTAGGTCACGCTTTCAATTCCTCTGAAACCATCAGTTCCCTGACCATCGTCCTTAAAGAGGCTTTCATGGGCTATGGCATTCCCAAAAGACTCTATGTGGATAACGGCCCCAGCTTCTCTTCCGATCTCCTGCTTCGGGCCTGTGCCATGGCGGGCATCTCACTCACCCATTCCAAACCCTATGACAGTCCTTCTCGTGGAAAAATCGAAAGATTTTTCAGGACGGTCAGGGATCGGTTTCTCTCCGGAATCCAGAACCGAATTTCTCTTGATGAAATCAATGAGGGCTTCCATTTATGGCTCAAGGAGGACTACCACCATAAGGTTCATTCGGGCATCAAGGAGCGACCCATCGATCGATACCATGTATCCCTTGAAAAAGCATCCATCGACAGGCTTTCCAAGGCAGAATTAGACGAGATCTTTCTCGTACGTCACGAACGCGTCGTCAACAACGATTCCACCATCAGCTTTAAAGGCGCCATCTATGAGGTGCCAACCGCATATATCCGTCAGAGAATCGAGATACGCCATCCCGTCGATGATCCGGAAGACCTCTATCTATATGACAACAATATCCGGGTCGGCAGCATCAAGTTGGTAAACAAAAAGGAAAATGCGCGGTCATTCCGGCCTCAGAACATCCCCTCCAACCTCTCCTTTCACAAAGGGAGGGTTTCATCATGAAAGATATCATCGCATGGTTCGGCTTCAAGCGCATGCCTTTCGACAAAAACATCAAACCCAAAGACGTTCTCGATACCGACTCATTCAAGGAGTCCAAAGCCCGATTGGATTATATCAAGCGCCGCGGGGGCATCCTTCTGCTCACGGGAGACCCCGGCGTCGGAAAAACCCTGACTTTGAGACGCTATGTGGATAGCCTGAACGAGAACCTTTTTAAAACCTGCTACACTCCGCTTTCCACGCTCAGCCGAACCGATCTCCTTTCTCACATCAACCGGCTCCTGGGTTTGCCCTCACGCCTGTCCAAAAGCGAGGTCTACGGCCAGATCCAGCAGGCCATCATCGAGTCCAAAGAGCAACAGGGAAAGACCATCGTGCTCATCATCGATGAAGCCCACCTGCTTCAGACCGGACCCCTGGAGGAACTGAGGCTCTTGACCAACTTCAAAATGGACTCGTATGACCCCTTCATTCTCATCCTCTCCGGACAAACCGACCTCAATCGCATTATGGACTTTGCCGTTATGGAACCTTTTAACCAGCGTATCGCCATGCGATACCATATGCCCCCACTCTCCTGTGAAGAGACTGAAAACTACATCAAGTACCACCTCAGCCTCGCAGGTGCTAAAGAGCCCATTCTTGACCCAAAAGCGATGAATGCCGTTTTTGAACTCAGCTTTGGAATCCCCAGAAAAATCGGCACCATCACAGAACAGTCTCTCACTTACGCCATGTTCGACAACAAGCATACCGTCACCGCGGACATGGTTCTCAAGGTCAAAACCATCGAAAAATAAGGAGGTACGATTATGTCATCACGAAGATTCAGCCGTACTGAAATCGAGCAAATCGTCATCATGTTCAGGCTCCATCTTTATAACAGCGGTTCCCTCTATGGTCCTTACGCCATAAAGAAAATAATGGAACGTGAGGGTATTTTTCCGCTACCATCAATCAGTACTATCAAACGCATCCTGTCACGAAACTGCCTCACCCACCGCCGAACGGGCTATTATCCCGAAGATCACGATCCCAACTCGATGAACTGTGCGGCAACATGCGAATGCGGTTCAGAAACACGTCGCTTGTTTCACTGCAAAACCGCATGAGTGCATTAAAACCCTACAACCGGGATGATCTGAAAACATATCGGGATCATCCAGGGTGTAGGGCTCAACACCATGGCAGCGGAATTGCTTTCCGAAGCAGCCCGGAAAGGAGTTTAAAATGGGTGAATTGGAACGATTTAAGAAAGAGATTAACCTGGTGGAATATGTATCAAACCAGGATTATACCGCGATTGATAAAAACCAGTCCAGCAGAACGTGTCTCATACTCAGGCGCCAATCTGATAACGGTAAAATCGCAGTGACCCGGAGCAATGAGGGGCATTTTCTCTATTACGATTTCAGATGTGGCAGAGGCGGCTCCATTATTGACTTTGTAATGCATCACACCGGCAGCACCCTTGGCAAGGCAAGAAAGAACCTGAGACAAGCGTTGGGGGGCAACATCAATTCTTTTTCCCACACTGCCCGTTTGCGGAATTGCCGGTCACCTGGAAAAAACCGCAAAAAGATCGGTCGGGAATACGCTGAAACCAATCCCTTGCAAAGCTCATCGGCCTATCTGGAAAGTCGTGGTATTGGCGTTGAATGCGTTTTAGATGATCGGTTTGCAGGTTCTGTAAGAGAAGACCGGTATGGGAATGTTTGCTTTCCCTACTTTGATTTTCATGCAATCGTGGGCATTGAGAAGCGGAACCGCAATTTCAAGCACTACAGCAAGGGGGGCCGGAAAGGGTTGTGGAAGAGCAACCTTAAAAAGGGTGATTCACAAGCTGTTATTTGTGAATCTCCAATTGACGCACTTTCTTATGCCAACCTTCATTGCCATGAAACACAACAAACCCGATATTTGGCGCTTGGCGGCCAAATCAGCCGTTTTCAATGGGAGTTAATTGACGGTGTGATAAAGAAGTACCGGTTGAAAAGCATCCGTGTTGTTCTTGCCTTTGATAACGATGCTGCTGGAAAGCGCTATGTTCAACAGTTTCAGGAACGTTATTCAGGATCGTCGTTTAACTTGCGTTTACCGCCCCGGGAAGGACTGGATTGGAATGATGTTCTTCAGGAACAAAGCAGTCGAAAAATGAGTCGATAGAACCAGTTTTCAAAGATAGAACGGGTTTCTTTTGAAAACCGTACACGGTAATCAAACATTTTTGGCGAATTGAAGGTGAAAATGAGAGGTGGCAGTCGCAAAGGGGCTGGTCGCAAAAAGAAACCCGATCATCTCAGGCGTATCCCTGTGACGATTCGGTTGCCGAAGTGGATGGTTTCACAGATCAAAATGAAAGGCGAGATAGGGTATTTGATTGAACTTGAATTAGCGACAAAAAAGGATTTTCTCGACTTACCAGATGACTATCTAATCGGCAGCTGATTGTTCTGCCGGAATTATCCAGCCAGGCGTATTGAAATTTTAAAAACGAATATCCATCCCATCCATGCCAAACCACTCTCTCATCACAGCTCTTCTCTAAAATCACTTCCCCCAACCGGGCGCACACCCGAAAGGGGGACTGTTCCTCAACGCATATCCCTTAAGCCGGTTGCCTCAGCTTGGTAATTCTCTTACAAAAAATGCAGAATCTTTCGTCAAATACACTCCACACAAAACATCTACCGGTCAAAATAACACCTTAACATCTTGGCAGAACAAAGTGCTAATCAACACGTGGTTTTGAAAAGAAGACAGGATTCCGAATGGAAAAAAAAGTTAAAAACAGCTTCTGCATTGCATACCTTGTAACCCACCCGATACAATATCAGGCACCTCTTTTGCGCCGCATTGCAAGGGAGTCTGAATTTGATTTGACAGT
>JABHWQ010000441.1 GCA_018657655.1 Chloroflexota bacterium
AAAAATCGAAGATTATGTGGAACGTGGTGGTTATCGGGCGCTCAGAAAAGTACTGGCAACGATGACCCCGGAGGATGTGATCGCTGAGATCAAAACATCAGGATTGAGGGGGCGAGGGGGCGCGGGAGCGCCAACGGCTATGAAATGGCAGTTTTGCCATGATGCTCCAGGAACGACGAAATATGTTATCTGCAATGCTGATGAAGGCGATCCGGGAGCTTTCATGGATCGGTCAATACTGGAAGCTGATCCACATGCCATGCTTGAGGGTTTGACCATATGCGGATATGCCACGGGAGCTAGCACCGGATATGTATATGTTCGCGAAGAATATCCTCTGGCTGTAAGCCGGGTGAAGATAGCGCTGGAACAAAGCCGCAAAAAGGGATTCCTGGGTAAAGACATACTAGGGTCCGGATTTGATTTCGATATCATTATTATGGAGGGAGCCGGGGCTTTCGTTTGCGGTGAAGAGACGGCGTTGATGGCATCGATCGAAGGTCGTCGTGGTATGCCGCGTCCGCGTCCTCCGTTTCCGGCTACATCCGGTCTGGATGGGAAACCTTCTAACATAAACAACGTAAAGACGCTTTCAACCATCGCTGCGATCATCGATAACGGCGCTGAGTGGTTCGCAGGTATTGGTACCGAAAAGAGCCCCGGGACGGCTGTCTTTGCCATAACCGGAAAGATCGCTAACAGCGGTTTGGTGGAAGTTCCCATGGGAACACCTCTTAGAGATATCATCTTCGATATTGGTGGCGGTGTCCCTCGTGAGAAGTTATTCAAAGCAGTGCAGACCGGAGGTCCATCCGGGGGATGTATTCCAGCCCGTTTCCTGGATCGGCCAGTCGATTATGATTCACTGGCTCAGCTCGGTTCGATCATGGGTTCAGGTGGCATGGTGATACTTGACGAAAACACCTGTATGGTAGAAATCGCTCGATATTTCTTGAGTTTTACTCAGGACGAATCGTGTGGAAAATGTACTCCATGCCGATTGGGAACGCGGCAGATGCTGGAGATCCTTACCCGGATTACTCAGGGTAAAGGTGAAGAATCTGACATGGAGAAGCTTCTCGATATCGCCAGGGTGGTGAAATCCTGTTCCCTCTGTGGACTGGGGCAGACATGCCCGAATCCCATTCTGACTACGATCAACTACTTCAAGGATGAGTACGAGGCGCATATCAAAGAGCGAAAATGCCCGGCTGCTGTCTGTGATGCTTTGATGATCTCGCCTTGCCAGCATACCTGCCCGGTGGGAATCAATGTCCCCAAATATGTTGCTGCCATAGCCGAAGGCGACTATCAAAAATCAATCGATACGATTCGTGCGAGAAATCCATTCCCTTCTATTTGTGGGCGTATTTGTCACCATCCGTGTGAAGTCCGGTGCAGGCGGGGTGAACTGGATGAGTCGGTGGCGATTCGTTCACTCAAGCGTTTTGCTGCAGACTGGTATTTCGAAAGTGCCACCACTAATCCGGAACCGTTCCCTCGAACAAACAAGCAGCGTATAGCTATTGTTGGGGGAGGGCCTACTGGGCTTGCCTGCGGGTATTTTCTGGCCGAGATGGGATATGGTGCAACTGTTTTCGAAGCACTGCCAATAGGTGGCGGAATGCTTTCGGTTGCGATCCCGGCATTTCGGCTTCCGGCAGAGGTTATACAGAAAGACATTGATTACATAATCAATAAAGGTGTGGAGGTAAGATACAATACTCCTATCAATACTAACTACACTATCGATCACCTGAAGAACGAAGGATATGAAGCCGTGTTTATCGCGGCCGGGGCTCAGAGGAGTCAGCGCGTGGGGATACCGGGTGAGGTCGAGGGTATGGAAGGTCTCTATTATGGGCTCCAATTCCTGCGCGATTCGAAGATCGGTAGACCTATCACGGTGGGTAAGAACGTTGCAGTGATCGGTGGAGGGAATGTGGCTCTGGATACTGCTCGGAGCGCTTTGCGCCTCGGAGCGGAGGAAGTGAATCTGTATTATCGGCGATCTCGCAACGAGATGCCTGTTACTGAGGTTGAATATGATGAAGCGGTGGCCGAGGGGATCGGAATGCATTTCTTGACCAGTCCAACAAGGATAGTAAGTGAAGGCTGGCAGGTAACCGGATTGCAGTGCATCCAGATGGAACTTGGCGAACCGGATGATAGCGGACGCCGTCGACCTGTGCCGGTTCCAGGATCCGAATCGTTTGTCGAAGCCGATACGGTGATTGCCGCTGTAGGTCAGGCGGCTGACATGTCATTCCTTCCAGCTGATAGCGCCCTTGAACGTACCCGGTGGGAAACGCTGGTTGTTGATAGCAACACATTGGCAACGAACATTCCAGGAGTGTTCGGGGGTGGGGATTTCGTCACTGGTCCGGGAATGGTCATTGAAGCAATCGCTGCAGGGCGAAGAGGCGCGATGGCCATCGACAAGTATTTCACTAAGGATACGTCGCCGGTTCGCATGTATGATTTGAAAGGGGAGGTCTTTAGAGAACCGGTACCAGAAGAAGAGGCATCAGAGGAGTGGAAAGCTGAACCTCGATCCGAGATGCCGATACTGGCTCCGGAGGAGAGGAAGACCTCTTTTTCAGAGATAGAACTCGGTTTCTCGGAAGAGCGAGCCATAACTGAAGCAAAACGATGCTTGCGTTGTGACCTCGAAACGTAGGGGGAATTATGAAATCGATCACCAAACAGAAGGATTTTGAATCGGTCAAAGAAATACTGGAGCCTTTTGATCGGATTTTCATTTTTGGATGTGGTACTTGCACCACGATGACCCACACCGGAGGCGTCGAAGAAGTTGCTGAAATGAGTGGCAAACTTCAGGAACTGGGGAAGCTGGTTACTGGGACGGTTGTTATTCCCACCGCATGTGATGAAGTTACAGAAGAAATCATGAAGCAACATGGGCAGGCCATTGAAAATGCTACCTGTATTCTGGTGATGTCTTGTGCGCTTGGGGTACAAAAGATTGCTTCATATATCGAAAAGCCTGTTATCCCGGCCGTCGATACCCTTTTTATTGGCGTCGAGGACACTCCAGGGACATTCAAAGAGGCATGTGATCAGTGCGGACAATGCATCATTGGTGAGACCGCAGGTATCTGTCCGATTACCGCCTGTCATAAAGGTCTAGTGAATGGCCCTTGCGGCGGAACCAATAACGGTAAATGTGAAGTCGATAAAGAAAGAGACTGTGCGTTTACATTGATATACAATCGGCTGGAAAAACAAGGCAGACTTGACCTGATGAAGAAGTATCACGAGCCAAAAAACTTCCATGCTGAACCTCGGCCGAGGGTAGTCAAGGTCTCGTGATCTTTAGGAGATGAGCTATGGCTAAAAGCTTTAAACAGGCGCTCGAATCTGGGAAGTTTGTTATTACCAGTGAAATTGGTCCTCCGAAGGGGACTAACATTGAACCGATGCTTCACCACATTGACCTGCTCAAAGATATAGTCGATGGGATAAATGTTACGGATCATCAAAGTTCGGTGATGCGATTTCCTTCGATTGGTGGATGTCTGGCGATTCAAGAGCGGGGTGGTGAGGCGATCCTGCAAATGACATGCCGGGATCGGAATCGGATGGCTCTTCAGGCCGAACTGCTTTTTGCCTACACGCGTGGAGTGCGCAATGTATTATGCCTAACCGGTGATGCTGTTCCAGTGGGTGACCATCCAACAGCCAAAGGGGTATTTGATCTGGATTCTTCGCAACTGTTGAGGACTATTCGCCTGCTGGAATCGGGCAAGGATATGGGTGGAAATGAACTTAACGGATCGCCGGAATTCTGCGCGGGAGCTATTGTTACACCAGAAGCAAATCCGATCGAACCTCAGCTTGCGAAGTTCGAAAAGAAAATCGAAGCCGG
>JABHWQ010000381.1 GCA_018657655.1 Chloroflexota bacterium
CTATTGAGTTGGATGTGGACGAAAAGCATTGCAATCCTTTCGGTGGTATACACGGCGGTCTGATCTGTGATATCGCCGATACCGCCATGGGCACAGCCTATCACAGTACCCTTGCTGAAAATGAAACGTGCACCACATTGGAAATCAAAACCAGCTTCCTCAAGCCGGCGCCCAAAGGCAAACTCCGTGCAGTAGCCACAGTATTAAAGAAAGGCAAATCCATCGGTTTTCTCGAATGTGCCGTAAAGGATGAGCAGGGCCAATTGATAGCCACGGCCACCAGCACTCTCCTAAAGCAAAAGGGCGAAGCGATAGATTAGCGCTAAATCGGCCTTTTGTAACTTAGACCTTCATCCCAAATCGAATAACGTACGTAACTGCACATCCCCGATCCCTCTCCTTCCGTTACTTGCAAAGGATCACCAGAAACAGACTCTACCCAGACAGAGCTAGCCTCAAATTTCAATGTGACCCTATAGCAATCGGGATGAGTTTCGATGCAGCGACAGTCGTAATAATTGTGTTATTCTATAACAAGCTACTAAAACCGGCAATTAAGAAGAAACCAATTTCACGCAATGCTGTCATTCCCGCGAAAGCAGGAATCCAGATGGGTGGGAGGGAAATGGATTCCGGATCGAGGGCCGGAATGACATATCATATTTAGTTGCCGAATTGAAAAGACAGGCGTAGCAGTTCAGGAACCACGAAGATGCGAACACTCGCCTCCACAGGAAGGAGATAAATGAAATCCAGAATTTTACCCCTGCTTTTATTGGCAACCATTATAGTCTCACTATTCGGATGCATTGGTAGAATCTCAAATGGGCCTTGAGGCAGAGGCAATCGCCGAATTTGAGGAAAGTATTCAGGAAGCAGTTGATCCCGAACCGGTTGAACCGTACTTGGGTACATATACTAACCCGGTGTTGGGAGAGATCACTGCTGAATGGAAGGGCGACCAATTGATCTTCGATGCAGGTGAATTCCAGGCAGAAATAAGGTCGGTATTGACTGACGAAGGTGAAGTCTCCTATTTCCTCTACGATTCTGTACTGAAAGGACTGGGGATAGAACCAGAAGAAGATACAGAGGGCAACCTCACTGTAACCATCGGTGCCAGTGCAAATGAGTATTTGTTTACCAAGGTTGAATAATGTATAGAATTGGAACTTTTTGCCTTATTGGTCTACTAGTGATAATCACAGGATGTTCGTCCGGCGACGAAACTCCTGATAGTGATTTGCCTTTGGCAGATAAGACTGAGGAGTCAAACTCAGAAGTCACTTCCATGCCCGAACCAGAGGGCCTTACACTCACCCTTACAATAGAGATCGATCCCTGCACTCTGATAACCAAACAAGACGCTGAATCACTCCTCGGCGAAGAAGTTGGGGATGCGTGGCAGCAAGAAGCGATTGCCCCGGCCGGTAAGAGTTGCTCATATTCGACCCAAGAAATGGCGACTTCAAAAAAAGCAACCGTAACCATTCATTCATCCGCCCTTATCGCAGCGGAAGGCATTTTTGATTCTGCGCAAGACGCTTATGACCGGCACAAACGAGCCGTACTCGGTTCCGACTACGGAAAAGAGCTATTTCAAGCGATTGACGGGCTGGGCAGTGACGCCTGCTGGGACGGCATGTTGCGCATATTGCAGGACGACCTGTATATTACCTTAGAAGTAGCCAGCTTGCCGGTCGAGGGTGCATCATCATCCGAGGAACTACAAGAGATGCAAAATGTTAAAACCATCGCGGCGGAGAGAACACTGGCACAAATAGTATTGAACCGCTTACCTTAAAATAGAAAAGGATTGCTTATGTTTAACAATCTCATCGAAACCAGAAGAAGCATTCGCCAATTCAAACCAAAACCGGTAGAGACCGATAAAATCAGAAAGATCGTTGAAGCGGCTCTGCGATCACCATCATCGATGGGCCGTAATCCCTGGGAATTCATCGTCGTTACAGAACCCGAATTACTGGACAAACTGTCACGCTCCAAAGAACACGGCTCTTCCTTTTTGAAAAACTCCCCTTTTGCAATTGTGGTCTGCGCCGATCCTCAAAAGTGCGATGTGTGGGTGGAAGATGCCTCCATAGCTTCCATTTTTATCCATCTCGCGGCTCACGGTTTAGGCCTCGGAAGCTGCTGGATTCAAGTGCGGGAACGAATGCATGATGCCCAATCCACTGCTGAAGAGTATATTCAGCAAATCCTTAATATACCGGCTAACCTTAAAGTAGAATCGATCATAGCCATTGGTTACCCGAATGAACAGAAAGCTGGCCATCCCACAGATCAGTTGCAATACTCAAAAGTACACCTCAATAGCCATGATAAAGAGTATCCAATGCCATCGGCATGATCCGGGCACACATCATTTGGAGGTACGATCAAATTGATACGACTTCGCTTCTCTATTACTATTATGGCCATCGGGCTAGTTATGACTGTGTTATGTATCGGGTGTGACGGCAATAGCAACAACAGTAACAGCGAGACGTCCCAAGATAATTCTTACCAAGGATCATGGGTCCGGCAGGGATTGTATACTGATGGTGAGCTTATAGACACAATTCCCGTCAAGCTTCTCTTCACCAGAACCGCTTTCAATGCAGCAGGTATGTGCTCGATTGCAGGTAAGATGGATGCTGACGGCAACACTGTGCATATGATAGTCCAATCAAGTACATGTCAGGGGTTTTCTCCCGGAATGGAATATAATTCAACTTACGAGTTATCTGGTAACGGTGATGTTATGACAACCTGGACCGACCGCCAAGGCGCCGAGATCAAAGAGGTCTATCACCGAAAAGCAGATTAAGGACTTGAAAGCAGGAGGCTCAAATGGAAGAAATTAAAAACAATGAACATGTACATGACTCGGGCTGAGGTCACTCGGCGGAAAAGGAGATTCCTTTCAAACGCGAACAGTTAAAAATCGGGCGCAATGCCCCCTGCACCTGCGGGAGTGGCAAGAAATACAAAAAATGTTGCGGAGCGGCAGCTTAATTTCTCTGTGGTATTAGAGACATGGATGACACATCTAAACCAAAACCTCCCGGTGCTGGTAAAAGCAGTTTTGACCTGATTGATCCTGATAAGGTGTTCGGCCAAATTGACTTGCACAGTGGGATTACACTTCTCGATCTGGCCTGTGGTCCGGGAGCATATTCTTTGGCAGCCTCGCCTCTTGTTGGGGATACGGGATCGATTATTGCTATTGACCTGTGGGAAGAAGGTATAGCCGCTCTGAAAGAACAGGCGAAAAATACCGGGATCAGAAATATTCGAGCAATGATCGCCGATATCAATAAAAAAATTCCCTTGCCGGATAGCACGATTGATGTGTGCCTGATGGCCAACGTGTTGCATGACTTGATAGAAGCAGACACTTCAAAAGGAACTCTGCCAGAGATCAAAAGAACACTAACCTCGGATGCGCAACTGGCTATCATCGAATTCAAGAAAATCGAAGGACCTCCCGGGCCACCCATACATATCCGGCTATCTCCTGAAGAATTACAGGAAATCCTCAAACCATATGGTTTTCACAAAGAGCGCGTTACCGATGTTGGACCGTACAATTACATGATGACATTCCGAATAGACCAGCAACATTATTGATAGTATTAGGAGTAGCACTTCAGATGTCAGATCAACACGACGATATTCCAGCCAGCTACAAAGCCTCGATTATGAAAACAACTAATAACATGGCTCCGTACTGGCAATTGCTGGGCATGGAACTCCTGGATTTCAAACAGGGATGGGCCATAGTGAAACTTCCTTTCGATACCAAACTGACTAATCCCACCGGAATCGCTCATGGGGGAGCAGTTTTCTCTGTAGCGGATGCAGCAGCAGCCATGGCCGCGATGGGCACTGTAGGTAAAGACGAAATAGTCACTACCATAGAAATGAAGACTAATTATGTAAAGCCGTTCATCAAAGGGGAAATCACTGGGGAAGCTAAAATCGTGTATAAAGGGACTACCACAGCCCTTGGCGATGTGGATGTGCGGAACGAAAACGGAGAACTCATAGCCAAAGGTCAAGCAACCTATATGATCCTCAAGGCGAAAAGGGCAATAGCCCGGCAAGCGGATTGATAAAAAGTAGGAGGTGTTGGGGATGAAGATCGTATCACTTGCGGATTTACCGGAAGAAGGGGTCTCCCATGATCCTCAGCTTTTGAAAAAGGTGATGATCCGAGAGGGGCAATTGCCTCATCTGAAGAGCTTCGCCAGACTCAGGATGACTCCCGGCCAGGTTGCCCATGCCCATTCACACGCCCAACTCTACGAGATATTTTTCGTCGAATCCGGCGAAGGTACCATCGAAGTAGACCGAACTGAACATCATGTTTCGCAGGGAACCTGTGTAGTGTTTGAACCTTCGGAGATTCATGAAGTCACCAATACCGGTTCCGCAGACTTGATCTTGGTTTACTTTGGACTGGAGGCCTGAAACAATGAAGATAATTTCTTGGAATGTGAATGGCATCAGGGCTGCACAGAAAAAAGGCTTGATTGAATGGCTTCAGCAGGAATCA
>JABHWQ010000422.1 GCA_018657655.1 Chloroflexota bacterium
CCTGTCCCCCTGCTATCAACTGTGTTTTGTCCGGTAAATTCTGAGCCACATATGCTAAGGCTTCCTCGGAAGTAAATTGAAGCACGGTCATTCCCAATATGTCCGGTACGAGACTCCGGCATTCCTCTACTATCTTCTCTGGCGTTAAGAAAAGCCCCAGCGATTTTACCCGCAAGCCAGCCACCTCAGCATATTGATGAATTAGCCGTAATCCCAATCCCAGCCCATCATCCAGCGTAGCTGTTACCATCAATGGCGGATTATCCCAGAGGGACTCGATGCCTTGACTGTTTTTCCATTGGAGCAGCTCAACTGCTGCAGATTCCATCTCATGGCGTGGAGGAACCCCCGTTTCCTGCCATTCGTTCAAAAGACTTGTTAATTTCTCTCTCAATCGAGAAGAGGCATTTTCACGATCCAACAGGATTCCTTATCTCAATACTTTCGATACCCTCTAAAGCGATCTCTTTCACATGGTCTCTATAGTGCCCATCGATAACGGTTTGCAATATGGGAATAGTTTCCCGCGTTCCCGCTTCTCCAATCAGATACAAGAGGTCAATTTGCATCGGTTCGATCACATTATGAAACCGATCCCACAAAGGTTGGATGATGCCATATGCTAGATCAATATCCCTTTTGGTAACCTCTTCCACGGCAGTCATTGCTCCAAGGCGAGTAGTGAACTTATCATCAACCAGCAAATCCACGAATACCGGGAGGAATTCTCCATTTTCAATTATCATCTCCGCTACCGCAGACGCATTTCCTTCCAGCAGCATTCGTTCAATAGTCGATGTAGAAAAACAGGAGGGATCAGAATTAGTTATTACTTCCATAATTTCTACCAGCGATATTGCACCTGTCCAGCAAAAACCACTATCCAGAATCAATGTCGGCACCCCTTGGACATCATCCGCTTTGGCCAACTCAGTGAAGAGCACAGCATCGATAATTTCGAGTTGTACAGCTTTGTTGACAACTGTCAGTGGCACAAGTGTTCGAACACTAGCCGGACAATTGGGGCACATCTGCGTCACATACAACCTCAACAATACGGGAGTCTCAATCGCCTGAACTTTCTCGCGTATTATTGTCGGCAGGAACGCAAATTCATCAACTGTATACTCAATAGCTTCAAGAAATGGACCGAGTTCCGATCCAGCCGGAACTCCACAATATCTCAAATTATCGCTAATCTGGATCGAGGGCTTTTCGCCTTCCTTTTCATTCCTTTCCTCAAATTTAACCTTCGAAGCAAAGGCCGATAATTCACGACAAAACAAGCGAATCTCTTCACTTCTTTCATCTTCAGTTGTATTCAGTGTCAAATGAACATCGCTCGATATCCCTTTGCCCCACTGTATGATTTTTTGTTCCTCATGAGGGTTCATTGTTTGCCTTTCTTTTACACCATATTTTTCGATTTCAATCGTTCCTAGCCTACAATATCCAATCTGTGAGGTCAAGGAATCAAAGCTTGTGGACTGGACTTGCAGGGGCTATACTTAGTCTCACGGGAACCAGCTATGTATCAGGATACGATTGCAGCTATTTCAACGCCTATCGGGGAAGGCGGCATAGGCATCGTGCGACTTAGCGGAGATAACGCACGCCAGATTGCCGCAAAAATCTTCGATAAACCCCTCATAAATCGCCGACTCGTCCATGGCTATATCATCGATCCCGATAGCACAGGGGCAGTGGATGAGGTACTGGCCTCATATATGGCTGCACCACACACATACACTCGGGAGGATGTTGTCGAGATCAACTGTCACGGGGGCGTGATACCACTCCAACAAATACTAGGGTTGGTGCTCAAAAACGGAGCCAGGTCAGCCGAGCCGGGGGAATTTACATTGCGGGCATTCCTTAACGGCAGAATCGATCTCACGCAAGCCGAATCGGTTCAGGACATCATCCAAGCCAAGACACAAGCAAGCCTGCGTCTTGCGGTTGAAGGATTGAAGGGGAAGCTTTCAATACAGATCGGGACACTCCGTAATGATCTACTATCAGCACTCGCTTATCTTACTGCCAGGATTGATTTTCCGGAAGACGAAGTCGAAGAACAGGATGCCTTCGGACCAATCAGCAAAGCCAGAGAGGAGTTAAAGAGTTTGATTGCCGGTGCAGATGCAGGTGCAGTTTATCGACAGGGTATTCGTACTGCCATTGTGGGTCGTCCAAACGTAGGGAAGTCCAGCCTTTTGAACCGGCTTATGAGGGAAAGTCGTGCCATTGTCACTCCTGTTCCCGGAACCACTCGCGATACCATCGAAGAGGTTGTAAATCTCAAGGGTGTCCCTTTCGTGCTGGTTGATACCGCAGGAATCACGGAAAGTCACGATATGGCCGAATCTCTGGGTATCGAGAGAAGCCGCACAGCAATAGACCAGGCTTCGCTGATTGTTCTGGTGATCGATACCAGCGAACCAGTCACCGATGCCGATTGGCAAATTATTAAGCTCCTGGACAATAAAACCGTGGTGATAGCCGCCAACAAGGACGATCTTCCGGCAAAAGCCAAACTTGAGGAAATTAACTGGCCAACTATCCACACCTCAGCTCTCACAGGAAATGGCATTGATGAACTCGAAACCAAACTGGCTGATATTGCTCTTGGCGGCAAACTTACGGCACCCGATGAGTTCATGGTTACAAATGTCCGTCACAAAGAAGCTTTGCAAAGAGCAGAGGCACACTTGTCAGAGGCACTGAATAGTATGGAAAACAACATGCCCGACGATTTTGTGACCATCGATCTTACCGGCGCATTAAATGCACTCGGCGAGATTACGGGGGAAACAGTGACTGAAGAACTGCTGGAAATAATTTTCAGTAGTTTTTGTGTTGGTAAATAACACAAAAACATTGCCAATCGGCTATGTTTGCGCCAGCGGTTCCGGAGGAGGATCGCCAGGGAGTTTTTTACTAGATACCTTTTTGGGGGCTTGTTCACCAAGTTCGGCATCGGAAACTATAGAAACCTTCTTGACAGATGGCTTCTCCATCACAGGCGCTACTGAATTAAAAAGAGATTCTAGTGCCTCGCCCTCAATAGTTTCATCCTTTATCAACCGATCCGCAATCTGAATGAGTTTGTCTTTGTTTTCTGTGAGTATTTCCTTAGCCTGGTTGTAGGCTTGTTCTATCAGTCCATGTACTTCCTGATCTATCTCGTCAGCGATTTTGTCCCCATAATCTCGCTGCTCCGATATTTCTCTACCAAGAAAGATCATTTCCTCTCTTTTCCCATAAACCCTGAGCCCCAAGCTACCCAAACTTCGATAATCTTTTACATATACTTTGATACCAAGTTTTTCAGTGTCTATATCATTTTCCTGCAACAACTCTATAAGGCTCGGACTATCCTCTTTCCTGGATCGGAACTGGCTACTATCTTTTCGCTTGAGCAATAGATCATTACCGTACACTTCAACACACTCAATATTACCTGCCCGCGCTTCTTCCAAAACAGCGCTAATGGGCAATTCCTCAAATTCAGGCCTATTGCTCATACCATAGCGCATAATCATAGTTCTGGCTATTTGGGTCGCACGTTCCAGATCATTGCTTGCTCCAGTAGTCGTATCAGCGAAAGTCACTTCTTCGGCCACATGGCCGCCAAGTAACGTAGCTAGCCTATCATTGAACTGAGACCGCGACGTAGTGTATCGGTCTTCGGTTGGCAATTGCCGCATATACCCCAACATCATACCTCGTGCAACTATCGATACCTTGTGGACCGGATCAGCATTTGGCAAGCTGCGAGCGACCAGCGCATGGCCAGCCTCATGATACGCCGTGACTTTCTTATCTTCAGCTGTCATTACGCGGCTCTTCCTCTCTGGGCCTGCAATAACACGATCAATAGACTCTTCGAACTCGCCGAGTTCAATTTCTTTCTTATCCCTACGAGTCGCCAAAATAGCTGCTTCATTCACTAGGTTGGAAAGATCAGCCCCGCTAAATCCTGGCGTCTCCTTGGCAATAACCTCCAGATCAGCCTTCGGACCCAGAGGTTTGCCCTTCGAATGTACCTCAAGAATCGCTCTGCGCCCATTTATGTCAGGAAGATCGAGAACAACGCGACGGTCGAATCGACCTGGACGCAACAGCGCCGGATCCAGAACATCCGGCCTGTTTGTTGCCGCAAGAACAATCACGTTAGCATTAGTCTCAAATCCATCCATTTCGGATAAAATCTGGTTCAACGTCTGTTCGCGTTCGTCATGACCTCCACCAAGCCCTGCACCACGATGGCGACCAACGGCATCAATTTCGTCAACGAAAACAATACAAGGCGCATTGCGTTTTGCCTGATCAAAGAGGTCTCTGACTCGGGCAGCACCTACGCCGACAAACATTTCCACGAATTCACTACCACTAATAGAGAAGAAGGGAACACCGGCTTCACCGGCAACGGCTCGGCTAAGTAACGTTTTGCCCGTTCCCGGAGGACCTACCAGAAGAACGCCTTTGGGTATCCGCGCTCCCATAGCTAAGAATTTTTCAGAATGCTGCAAAAATTCGACTATTTCCTGTAGCTCTTCTTTCGATTCCTCAACACCAGCAACATCCGCAAAGGTGACGACGGTCTGATTACCGGCAAACATTTTTGCTTTGCTTTTGGCAAATCCCATTGCCTGGTTTGGTCCTGACTGGGCACGGCGCAGTAGAAATATGAGTAATCCACCAAATAGAATTATCGGCAGGAAGTTTATCAGTAGCGTTGCCCAGGTGCTGCTTAATCCTCCATCACCACTCTTGAAAGTGATCGTCACATCCTGGGCTTCGCCACTTGTTGTAATACCCTCATCAGTAAATACCTGATGAATATCAGTGTTCTCGCTTATCCTGGTCTTATATTCGGTACCATCCGTGAAGTCAGCAGAATATATGGTTTCGCCTTTTACTTCGATCTCCTTGATCTCGCCATTTTTGATTTCGCTTATCAATTTGCTAAACGAAATTTCTTCAGCCCCACCACCTCCGGATTGAAACGTAGTGAAAACAATGGCTATTACTGCCACCATAGCGATCAACACAAAAAGCTTGTTTCTCAACATATTCATTATTTATGCTCTAATATATGGATGGGGGTCAATGTTAACCGAATACGAATACCACCTAATTTGCTATGTACATTATATCACACAAGTACAACAGAATAGCACAAAATGCAAACTGTAAAACGTGCACCTATTTCAATTGATCTAAAAGACCAGCATCCATCGTAGGACTATGTTCATCCGTCGGGAAGGAACCTGCTTTTACCTCAGCCATGTATTCAGTGAAGGCAGATAGCATGGTATCTCGAAGTTTGGCATACTGTTTAGCATGTTTAGGAACAAAGTCAGCGAATAGACCCAGGAGATCATGAATCACTTGAACTTGGCCATCACAATCCTTGCCTGCTCCAATGCCAATGGTGGGAATGTTGATCTTCTCGGTAACTAGTTTGGCTAGAGGCGCCGGTACTAATTCGAGGACAACAGCATAAGCCCCAGCTTCTTCCAGAATACGAGCATCATTCAATAATCGAGCTGCCGCCTCTGTGCTTTTACCAATTGCTTTTGGACCGCCAAGTTGGTGGGTCGATTGAGGAGTGTAACCGAGATGTCCCATTACCGGTATCCCAGCAGCAACGATCCGACGAACCTTTTCCGCCACTGCCTCACCGCCTTCGAGCTTTACGGTCTGGCACCCACCCTCCTGAAGGAACCTACCCGCATTTCGCAAAGCATCTTCAACAGAAGTATGGTAAGTCATAAATGGCATATCGCCAACAACCAGGGCATTCTTGGTTCCCCTCGATACGGCCTTGGTATGGTGAATCATTTCATCTATAGTGACTGGGATAGTAGAATCATGCCCGAGCATTACCATGCCCAAGCTATCTCCAACCAAGATTAGAGGGATCCCGGCTTCATCAACAAGCCGGGCTGTAGAATAATCGTAGGCTGTCAGCATGGAGAATTTCTCTCCCTGCTGCTTCATTTTCATTAACTGACCGATGTTAACCCGCATGTCCCCCTCCTGAATTTAGAGTAGAGCCACAGGTTTAAACTCACGTCTTGTGAGTTTAATTCATCGCGGCACAGAGTTCATCCGCAACTATTTTGTTCTCGGAATCCACAAACACTTTTTGAGGATGGTAATCCCTCGCCTGCTCCTCCGGAACCCAGGTGTAGGTGATAATGATAACCGTATCACCCTTGGAAACCAGCCTGGCCGCCGCACCATTAATGCAGATTTCGCCCGGCCCGCCTTCTATGGCATAGGTCTC
>JABHWQ010000455.1 GCA_018657655.1 Chloroflexota bacterium
AGCCTGTCACGAATTTTAACGTAGCCACTAATCGGACTTATAGAAGTAAGGACGGAGAACAAGCAAAAGAAACCGAATGGTTCACGGTGGTTGCGTGGGATCGCCAGGCCGAAAGCTGTAACCAGTTTTTGAAAAAAGGCCAGTCCGTTTATGTCGAGGGCCGTCTCCGGTTGCGGTCATGGGATGGTAATGACGGCCAAAAACGTTACCGAAATGAGATTCACGCAAATAGCGTAATCTTTCTGGACCGCAGGTCTGGTGGATCGCCAGACGCTGAAATGCTTGGCGAAATGGAGGACCTGCCGTTTTAGCCTGGGGTATGCCCCTGTGTACCCTCTACATTAAAAAACCTGTGTGGTGGTGAAGACTAGGCGCCGGACCTCAAAAGGCCTGCCACATAATTGGTCCATGTGGAATGAGACGAAATAGATTCAATAGGAGTACGGGGAATACATGACAACCGATAGGAAAGTCTGATAGGCATCGTCTTGGAGTGGATCGATATCAGGGCATGGAAATCAGTACATGGCGAGTGAGTTGGTTCACTTGCAACCAGGATGCCATTACTAATATCGGCAGTTGTTTCACGGCTAGTTCGACTCTGCTCGAACTAGCCGTGGTTTTGAGTTTACTAAATACAAAATTGAGGCAATGCACTAGTTCTCTAAAATCCGAAGACCGATGCTCTATCCACTGATCTACAGGCGCTTAGCTACAAGGTTATACCGGGTTTTACTTTGAAAGTCCTTTTTTGCCGGCATTTAGCCAGCACCTGACCTAGCTATAGCCTGCCTCACGAATATGCGAAGATATCTCTATTGCAAATGAACTGGCAGGGGAC
Organism: Chloroflexota bacterium; assembly: GCA_018657655.1. GTDB lineage: Bacteria > Chloroflexota > Dehalococcoidia > SZUA-161 > SpSt-899 > JABMQN01. The sequence goes on from JABHWQ010000455.1 coordinate 842, forward strand.
AATTTTGATCGAGGAATTGAGTTGTTGGATATCAGGGGTGTTTCTTCATAAGCGACATTATTCTGTTTGCAAACCCGCTTATCAAGAAAATAGATCCAAGTATTGATACCGCGTAGTTTTGGGCAGCCAGTCCCGCCAAAAGCAACGCTATACCCATCAAGCGACACAGATCGTAATTTCTCCCCTTTTGCCTTGCATGTTGCGTACTCGACGCGATGATGATTACGATTGAGGCGACAGGTACGGCTATTGCCAGACCGGAAAGGATGTGGATACTAACATTATTCATTGATCGTTTCCCTTCCTCAGACGATGCTCTGTAAACCTTTTCCTATCATAGTCACCATTTGAAGACATCACACTCGTATCTAACGACTATGTTTGCCTGCCGTTGCTTTATGGTAGGGCTTTTCCAACTTAATACACAACGTGGTTTGCACCCATTCGCGAGGCGTACTTTAGTACTGAGGCTACACTCGTTTCGTAAAAAGGAATTGGAAGTGTCTATTGTGCAAATCCAGCATGATGTTACATTTACACGACGCAGTTACTTAATAAAGATTAGAATAGTTCAAACGCCCACTATTCTTCAGCCAATTCACCCAAGGCTGCATCAATTTGGTCTTCGAAGAACGGTTGGTCTTCAACTGATCCTGCAAGAAAGTCATTGAAGGTAGCGACATCCAGGTTACCGTTACCAGTAAGCACAAACAATATATCCTTACGTTTTCCGGATTCTTTGCATTCCAGCGCTTCATCTGCTACTGCTTTAAGAGTATATGATGCTTCGGGAGAGGGTATGACCCCTTCGGCACGGGCAAAATCAACAGCTGATTGAAAGGCCTGTGTTTGCGTGTGGGTCTTCGTTTGAATTTCGTCTTCACGATAAAGGGCGCTAACTATCGGGGAAATACCATGATAACGCATACCGCCAGCCCGGATTCCGGCGGGCACGAAACTTCGGCCCAGAGTGTACATCTTATAAAGCGCCGTCATACCTGCGGCATCGGCATAGTCATAGCGATACGTTCCCTTAGAGAGACTGGGGGCGGCCGCCGTCTCAACTGCGATCAGTCGAGTATCACGTTTGCCATCACGATAGAAAGGGAACGCCAGCCCACCAAATGCACTGCCACCTCCTACCGCTCCGATAATTGAATCCGGATATGCTTTGACCTCACGCATCTGAAGCTGAGCCTCTAGCCCGATAATGGTTTGATGCAAAAGAACATGGTTCATTACTGTGCCCCAACAGAACTTGGCATCATCACGAGTATTGGTATATTCAAAAGCCTCACTTAAAGCCACCCCAAGGCTTCCGGATGACGCAGGATCTTCAGCCAGGGACTTCTTGCCTATGTCTGTTTCTGAACTGGGACTCGGAACCACCTCGGCTCCCAGCAGCTCCATGATATATCGACCGTACGCCTTTTCTTCATACGCTGACCGCACCATGTAGACTTTACATTGCAGATGGAAGTAGTTGCACGCCATAGCTAGCGAAATTCCCATTTCGCCAGTCGAGGTAGCCGTGACCAGACACTTCACACCTTGTTCGGATGCATAGTATGCTTGAGGAATGGCAGTGTTGGCTTCGTAGGTTCCTGCCGAATTGCCACCTTCGTATTTGTAGAAAACGCGAGCTGGTGTTCCAAGGCTCTTTTCCCATCTTTCGGCCCGAAACAGGGGCGTCGGTCTCCATTCGGAATATAGTTCGCGAATTTTGCCCGGTATAGGAATATCTCGTTTGTTTTCCTCTAGCTCTTGCTCGATGATGTCATTAGTAGCAATATCTGCGAGGTGTATACCGCTCATATGGTGACCGGTTCCGGTCAACGGGGGAGGCACCGCAAAACCGAGATCCGGCAGGATGTTGCACCATTTATCCGGCATTTTCTTTTGTTCAAGCGAGATTTTCATTCAAATACTCCCTTTTCAACTCAAGTTCACATTCCCAATCGGATCAATACGCAACAATTCCGTAAACTGCTGACTATGAACTATAATATTCTTTTTTGGATTCTGCAACACCGGCAACGAAACAGCTAATACGCATCAATTACTAGAATGAAGGGGATTAATGATCAATATTCGTGTCACAACTACGAATGCTCTTTACTAATACAATGGGGTGAGTGAAGGGACTCGAACCC
>JABHWQ010000443.1 GCA_018657655.1 Chloroflexota bacterium
CCCGGCGCAATGAATTCAATATACTCATCGCGGCCACCGACATCTGAAACATAGGCTCCGAGTCCATACCCCATAGCCAGGAGCACTAACAGGGGCTCAGCGATTATCCCGGGCATTTCACTTTTTCCGAGTGCTAGGAAAACATCGCGATTGCGCTGCCATACACGGAAGGCGCTGAGGGAGAACCATCTCATTCGGTAAGTGCCCTCCCTGTGAGTCTGAGGAACACATCTTCTAAAGTTGGCTTCCTCTGGACAAGCACGTTGAGCTTTTCTCCGAAAATGTTATCTAAATCGGTACTGTCCGATTGGAAGACGTAAAACGTCTCTCCCAATTCGTGCCAGTAAATCCCCCGTCTTTTCAGTTCCTCTCTTATCTGGTCCTTTGCAGTGGAATCCGCTCTGGCTTCAATGATCTGTTTGCTGCCGTACTCAGTTATCATTTCGGTCGGCACACCTAATGCAACAATCCGGCCATCGTTCATAATGGCCAGCCGATCGCAGAGAACGGCAGCCTCTTCCATATTCTGTGTGGTCAAAAGCTGGGTTGTGCCTTGCCCTTTAAGTGATTGGAGCTTTTGCCAGACCATATGCCTGGTCTGTGGGTCCAGCCCGACAGTCGGCTCATCCAGTACGATGATACGTGGTTGGTTGATCAGCGCCCGTGCAATTAAAAGTCGGCGTTTCATACCACCGGAAAGTTCTGATATTTTGGCATCCTGACGATGAGCCAGCTCGAAAAGTTCCAGATTAGCAATGGCCTGTCTCTTGGCCTCTTTTGCGGGGATATTAAAATAGCGGGCGAAAACGAGAAGATTTTTTAGCACACTGAAGTCGGGATCGAGGTTTTCTTCCTGGGGAACTACCCCTATGAGCGCTTTGATTGCGCGTGGCTCGTGGATAACATTCAACTCCGTTACCGATGCCTGTCCGGAGGTAATGGGGGCTACAGCGGTGATCATTTTAATGAGGGTAGTCTTGCCGGCCCCGTTTGGCCCCAATAATCCAAAGCACTCACCGGGCTCGATTTGCAGATCGACCCCGTCTACCGCAGTGATGTCACCGTATTTTTTGACGATGTTGAAGGTTTCGATGATAGCCATTTTGTCGGTTTAGCCCTTAGGGCTTTCTGGCAGTCAAGTAGATTCGGAAAAAAACTAAGGAGAGTTTCCCTTCACTATCGGACTGGCTGCTAAATGAGTCCCTGACGATATGCTTGAAGCTTTCCACATACTCGTGGGTGATGGGGATATCATAGTAATCCTGGTTCAAATATCCTGCCGCTGCTCCTGAATCGAATATACCGATCGCCTCGGTGGTAGTGTAGGGCGTGACAACCTTATCGATCCTTGAACTGGTAACCTCAAAGCCTGCGTTTTCGAATATGGCAGAATACTCTTCCGGAGTATCTCTAAAAAACCACGGTTCTTCGAAATGGGCGAATGTATCGTTAGTTCCGGGGTCCTTCTTCACAGTTTCGATAGCTGCGATGAAATTTGGGGAGTATACCTTGCGTGCAGGCGACTGTATGCCCATCTTGCCTCCTTTGCGGAGGGCTCGATAGCAGCTTTCCAGAGCGGGCTCTGGAGGATTGAACCACTGGAAAGTCGAATTGCAGAATATGATATCGAATTCATCCGAGTAGCCCATGTTATCTGATCTTCTAACTTCAAGGATATGCCCAAATTCCCGTAATTCCGCCTTGCTTCTTCGATCATCCCTTGAGATGAATCGATCCCCACAACGTTACCTTTGGTCATCTCTCTGATCCTTTTTGTGAGATGGCCGGTGCCGCATCCGAGGTCCAAAACGTCATCAGATTCTTTGATGCCAAGCAAGTAAAAAAGTTCATCGCTGGCCGAGTTTTGCACCAGTGAAGTCTTTTCATATTTGCCGGCAATTTGGGAAAAATCTGAAGGTTTCATTAGCTCATTCCACTACTGGTTATTATATCACGATCAAAAAAAGGCAGGCTGCCTCACTTGGCCAACCTGCCCTTTCCGGTCTGTTTTGTCCGTTCCTAAACGCTGAACTTTGCCAGTCCCTCGAAATCGAGAGTGGCAAAATAATCGTCAACCGTCTCACCTCTACGTATCTGCGCTATATCACCGTTCTCCCTCAACATTAGTTCAGCGGAGCGTAGCTTACCGTTGTAATTAAATCCCATCGCATGTCCGTGGGCGCCAGTATCATGGATGACTGCCAGATCGCCCGGTTCGAGCTCCGGTAAGCTACGATCGATGGCGAACTTATCGTTGTTCTCGCACAGCGATCCCGTAACATCAAAGACTGTGTTGCGCGGTGCGTTTTCTTTACCCATAACGGTGATATGATGATATGCTCCGTAAATGGCCGGGCGCATCAAATTGGCCATGCAGGCATCGAGTCCGGCGAAATTCTTGTAAGTCTTTTTAATATGCCGAACCCGTGATACCAGGTACCCGTAAGGCCCGGTGATCATGCGGCCGCACTCCATAAATAGATCAAGTGGTGCCAGTCCGTGGGCGGCGATTATGTTTTCATACCGGTCTTTGATTCCATTGCTGACCACATTCATATCG
>JABHWQ010000310.1 GCA_018657655.1 Chloroflexota bacterium
CATCTCCGGGATAGCCATCCCAAGCTCGGGCGATCTCAGCACGGCTCAATCGGTAGTAGGGAACGTAAGCACCATACGAGGTTATACCTGCCACTTTTCTTCCTCCTTAACCTTAAAATGAAATACGTGGTTTGGAATACTTTAATAGTCCCAATTCAAGACAAAAAATTTGCCTAACCAGTGTAAATATATCAAATTCGTTCCCTTACTGTCAATTTCAGAACAGCTTTACAACGGCACCAAAAATCTGTATCTGATCAGGTACCATCACTTGATCAGATACAGATCCACATTCTGGATGGGAAAAAGGAGGTTTCAGCCTATAAGGTTTGGGGTTCGATTATTCAGCCTTTTTCTCTTTCGAAAATGCTCCAAGCAGATCCATCGGTAATGGGAAAACCAACGTATTGGTTCTTTCGGTAGCAATTTCAGTTAACGTCTGAAGGTAGCGCAATTGCAGGGCTGCCGGGTCCTGACTGATCAATCTGCTTGCATCAAGTAGTTTCTGGGCAGCCTGGAATTCACCTTCGGCGTGAATGATCTTGGCCCGTCTTTCTCGTTCGGCTTCTGCCTGGGCTGCCATTGAACGCTTCATGGCATCGGGAAGCTCAAGATCTTTGATTTCTACTGAACTGACCTTGACGCCCCATGGATCGGTGGCTTCATCGATAATCTCTCTTAACACCTGGTTTATCCGATCACGTTCAGCTAGCAATTCATCGAGTTGATGCTGGCCTAGCACACTGCGCAAAGTAGTCTGGGCCATCTGATAAGTTGCAAGCTTGAAATCGAATACTTCAATAACTGCACGTTCGGCATCAAGCACCCGAAGAAACACAACTGCATTAACCCGTGCAGTTACATTGTCTTTGGTGATGATTTCCTGGGCAGGGACATCTATGGTAATGACACGAGTATCGATCTTTTTCAGCCTATCGATAAAAGGGATGATTAGCGTAATTCCCGGTTTCCTTGTACCCACCAGTCTCCCCAGGCGGAAAACGACACCTAGCTCATACTGCTGTACGATCTTGATTGCGGACGAGAGTATAAAAACTACCAATAATACTGCTATGCCAATTCCTATTTCCATTCAGTCACCTCCATTCTGTTTCTTGGTTACCCTGAGTTTCAACCCATTAACTTCCGTTACTCTCACCTCCTCTTGAGGATCGGCTTGTCCTTCATCAATGGTGGCATCCCATAGTTCGCCATGGACGAACACTGTTCCTCTGGGATCAAGAGGTGTTTTTACCTGTGCTACCATGCCGATAAGTCCATCAGCGCCAGTTGGTTGTTTTCGTTTTTGGACACGCACGATTGCCTGAATTACAAAAACAAAGAACAATACAACACACGTTACAACGATAGCGATAACCCACCAATCGATACCTATGTTTTCCATCGAAGGCCCTCCGGAAAAAAGAATCAAGGAACCGGCTATGAGAGACGCTATTCCTCCTGCAGCCAGCACTCCGAAGCTGGTAGTAAACATCTCGGCCACGAACAAAGCAAATGCCAGCAGAATGAGTATCACTCCAGCCCAGTGAGCATTCAGTACTGAAAGGGAGTAGAAGGCCATCAGAAGGCTAATAGCACCGGCAACACCGGGAATGATTGTGCCGGGACTGTACAATTCGATAAGGATTCCTAGTGAACCAATACTAAGAAGAATATAGGCGATATTGGGATCACTGATTGCGTGAATAAAACGTTCCACCCAATTCATTTTAGTTTCGTGAATAGTGTAGCCTTTGGTGTGAATCGTGATGACTTCTTCGTTTATTTCTACCTGCAACCCATCGATTTTTTCGATCAGGTCCTCAATATCCTCAGCCCCCAGGTCAACAAGAGGAGGATCAAGGATGGGGTCTTCGATACCCAGAACCTCCTTGTGAGACTCTGGAATGGGCGCCAGTCCCAGGGCTTCCTGGTCGGTAAAGGATAGTGCATTAACCACGGTTGCTTCAGCGGCTTTCTGATTACGGCCTCTGAGATTGGCGAGACTTCGGATATTAGCAGCAGTGTCCTCTTTGAGTTTGTCTTGAAGGGTATCTGAAAGTTCCTCACCGCTACCCGATATCGGGCTTGCGGCGCCTATGCGGCTTGCCGGGGCCATAGCAGCAA
>JABHWQ010000214.1 GCA_018657655.1 Chloroflexota bacterium
CTTGAGATTTCCACCGTTTTTCTGCTCGTGACCGCTCAACTGTTCGGTACCGCTGAGAAGGTAGTCGATAAAAGCCGCTACCTCCCGTACATCCTGACGGTCCAGTTGGTGAACGCGCTCTATCAGCGAACGGAGGTCCTCGTCGATTTTCATGTAGCCGGGGGGCAGCCCCTTGCGGATTTTCATCATGCCGCCTGGCATCTGGTTAACGTAATCAACCGCTATTTCGGCGTCTGCTCGATATGCGACTGCTTACGGTGGTTTTCAATAAATTCCTGGATCAGCGCGTCCTGCTCCTCGACAAAAGTCTCGAGCGTGATCAGCAGGTTTTCCACTTCGCTGGCACGGAAATGGACAATCGTGTTCTTGTCGGCTGTCTCCGCCTCATCGCCAAGTTTGGCGTAGAGTAGGTCGTACACAACTTTCACCGTGGAGAGTTTCTGCTCCAGGTGGGTCAACATATCACTGAAATCCTGCATAACTATCTCTCCTCTATCCCGCACCAGCTGTATAAGGCATCAGTGGGCTGGTTCCGCGGACTGTTCAGTCCAGGGGCAGGAATTTCTGGGTATGAAGTTCTTCCCGGTACTTATCGAGCACCAGGTCGATCCCCTCGCGAAGGTACTCGCTGATCGGCACCCTGGTTTTTCCTGAGAGGGCCTTGAGCTTTTCCTTCTGACTTACCAGGATATAGGTGGTAATCTGTGTTTTGCTTTCCGACAAGGCATCCTCCTTGATCTTTGCGGCCTGGCGACTGGTCATTAAGATATAATGCATTATATCATATCTACTGTATTTCCTTCGCTTTGTCAACACATTATATCACACGCTCAAAATCGGTTGCATCCTTGATAATCACTGGCAGGATAACTATCTTTTGCACCCGGTCAGCCGTGATAGAATTCAACTGGCCGGATCGACTGGACTATAAATGGTATAATCCTTATACATCTAATACTCAACGAGGTACTTATCATGGCGCAATTCAAGAGCTTTCTCGTTTTCGGTCCCAACGGGATCGGCAAGGGCACAAACGCCAAGGCCGCAGGTAAATTACCGGGCTACCTTCACTTTTCAACCGGCGACATGTTCCGCGCCCTGGTAGCAAGAGTAAAGGAAGGCAATGCCTCGGAACTGGAACTGCGGATAGACAAAACCATGAAAAGCGGTGGACTGGTGGACGATCAGACCACGGTGGATCTGGCCCGGCAGAACCTGGAGAGCGCTGTTGCCGATGGCAGTTTCAATCCCGAAACAGATTATATTCTGCTCGACGGGCTGCCGAGAAACCGCAAGCAGGCGGAGATGATTTCAGATTTTATTGATGTGCTCAGTGTGCTGCACGTGACAGCCAGCCGTGAGGTGGCAGTGGAGCGGATAACCGGCCGGGCGAAAATAGAGGGCCGCAAAGATGATCAGGACGCAGAATCAGTGGGTAAGCGCCTGGATATCTTCTTTAATAACGCGACCGATATCCTTTCCTATTACGATAGCGCTTTCGACGGGAAAAATGAGTTCGATTCGGAGAAAATTCACTATATCGACGCCAACCAGCGGCCGGCGGCGGTGCTGAAAGATTTTCTCGAATACCTGGTTTGAAGTAATAAGATGGAAAGAAAAAAGGCCGGACATTCTGTTTGAATGTCCGGCCTTTTCTGTAAGAATGCCGTCTTGCCGCTAATGCAAATCGGAGCCGTCAGGCTATCAGGTTGATCCTGCCCTCCAGCCTGTCACGTTCAGGTCTGGCGGAGTCATCCTGTTTTTTGCCCTTATCCTCTGACTTTTTCTTTTTGCCCCCCTGGGAAGAATCCTGCTGTGAAGCCTGATCCTTGTCCGGGGGTTGCACCCGATATGCGTAGCCACTCTTCGGAATCTCGGATATTGCCATGGGGATCTCCCGGTGGCTGAAGTACTCCCCCCAGTTCACTTTGGCTGCAGAAGTAAATTGCCTACATTGCTTATATCGGCTGCTTTTATGATTTCTTTAACCACAACTTCCTGCCGTCACGCGAAATACATAAGCAGCACGTCCTTGCAGGACGATAGGAGGGAGTATTGTGCATATGGGCAATAACGTTGCAAAAGCCGGGGTGATGATCGGGAGTTTATTGCCGGGTGGTTTGGATAGGTGATGTTGAGGGAGTGGGCAATATGCCGTAGAACTGTTTTGGCAAATAATCAGCAGGATAAGTAGTCGTAAAACTGCTGTGCGCCGCTACTGAAATCTTGCAGCAGCAGTTCCGGTTCCGCCGCGGCCAACTCCTGGAACGTTACAGTGCCGGTGGCACCGGCAATCGCGTGGGCA
>JABHWQ010000136.1 GCA_018657655.1 Chloroflexota bacterium
CTCCCGACTTAATCTCATCAATGTTATCGGCGGTCTTCAGGTGGCACCATTGGGCCAGTTTGAGTTTCTCAGGGTGATGGCCGATAAGTGTTACATCTGAAAGGACCGTTGAGAGAACCCATACACACAGGATTCCCAGCCGGCCATCGCCAAGAACTATTGCTCTCTCCCAGCGCTCGGGTTTGAGTTGTTCCAGTATTTCACATGCGGCTGAGAGCGGTTCGGTGAAGACCGCCCGGTCATCTGATATTTGCGGCGGAACTTCCCGAAGATTCGCGATGGGTAAAACGCAATAGTCGGCCATGCAACCGTTCAAATCCAAGATGCCCAGCGTAGTTCGATTGGGGCAATGCCGGCCGAGCCCAATATCGCACAGGTCACACTTGCCACAGGCTGCGTTGATCTCACCCACAACCCTCTTGCCAATCCACGTTGAGTCCTCGCAGTTTTCCACAATGCCGATAAACTCATGTCCCAGGATACCGGTAAATCCCATATATCCTTTAATGATCTCCATATCGGTCTTGCAGATACCAGCCATCTGTACTCGGATACGAGCCCAGCCCGCTGGAATATCGGGTATTGGGTGGTTGGTGATGTATTTCAGTTTACCGTCGAAAATTACTGCTCGCATCAGACCTTTAATTGAGACGCCCGGGCTGGGGTGTCTCTACGCGTACCACAAGTTAAGATTGGCTGGATTGTTCCTGTCGATTTCCCACTTTGGAGGATTATCCAGAATGTACTGGCGAATATGCTGGAGTTCTTTCTGGTCTCGGATTATGTGATCGTAAAAACGGGTTTGCCAAGCGAAATCAGCAAATCCTTCTGAACGGATCCGCTTGGTACAAACGGATTTTATCTGTCCCATAATTGAGCCCAACGAATTTGGTCTTAATCCCATCGTAGAGACGACCCGTCGGGGCGTCTCTACAGGCCGTTGTGTTGTATTCTCCGTGTTTTTAGGTATTATCACAACGATACCGTGGACATGATTGGGCATGATGATCATCTGATCCATGTGAACATATAGTCGAAGTTCAGCAGTTTTAGCCCATTCTTCACCAACGATGTGCCCTGCTCTGGACAGCACTAGCTCTCCATCCACAATCCTACCGAGCGATTCTTCTCGATTACGGGTGCAAACGGTGACAAAATACCAGCCTGTACCAGTGTAATCCCAATCTGCTAGCCGGGTGGTTTCAGTATGGTATTTGTCTTTGTATAGTATCATGTTCGCGTTATTTGAGACGGCCCTACGGACCGGTCTCTACAATCAAACGATCCCTTTGCTTTGCAGAAAAGCAACTGCTTTGTGGGCATCCTCGGAATCATTCCATTCACCGATCTCACAAACTCGCAGAGCATTCTTGGGAAGGCTTTCGGCGATCAAGTCCCAATTCTGCTCCCCCAGTCCGGGCGCAAAATGATCTCTGATACCTCTCACATCATGCAGATGTGTACCGATCAGCCTTTCCTCTAGAGCCATCAGCCATTCATCATGGGGAGTAAACCCTAGACGGGCCTGGATTTCAGCATGGCCCACGTCGTGCCAATAGCCTACCACCTCCGGTTGAAACTCCTCGAGAATGTCCAGCATTTCATCGATATTTGGTATCTCGTAGGAGTTGACGCGATTTTCGAGTGCCAGCTGTACTTTTCTGGCACGAGCATAGCCAGCCAGTTCCAGTAGACTCTCTTTGACAGCGTCGATATGAGGACATGCCATGAATCCCCGTATGTTTGTAAGTTTACATTTTAGATCCTGAAACTCGTCGCTTTCTGCAAGCCCTCGTTCATGGAGATTGCGAAGTTCCTTTTCCATTTCAGGGTTCGCATCAACCCAACCGGCATGCAAAATCACCACTCGTGCTTTCAATTCAGAGGCCAGATCAATCGTAGACTTGGTGAAATTTACTGCTTCTTGCCGTTCATCTTCGTTAAGCGAACTCAATGAAAGGGAGCTGGCTCTGGAACCATCACTGGTCAAGGTGTTTGGGCATGGAGCATGAACGCTGGAAACTTCCACACCTTCGATTGCCCTGAGTTCGTTCAATTTTCCCGGTGTCAGGGAAGTGTTCAATTCGAGATGAGTGAAACCGAATTCCCGAGCATCCCTTATGAATTCGGTCATGTTTTGGTAATTCATGCTCCACATGGTGGAAAGTGATATGTCAGTCAATGTGATCTCCCCACTAACTTGCATAGTACGAGGCTTTGACCTCGCTGAAGCGATCCTGAAGGATCGCGCTACAAGGTATTTACCTCTTTCATCAGAGCAGCCAGAAAATCCGGCTCTTCCACGGTTCGAACCTTTTCTCCCTTTTTGAAAATAACGCCTTTTCCTTTACCGCAAGCCAGGCCAACATCGGCATCTTTTGCCTCTCCGGGACCGTTTACCACGCAGCCCATTACTGCCACAGTGATGGGCGTTTCCATCTTCGATAGTTGTTCTTCTACGGTATTGGCAATCTCGTAGAACCCGCGTGCTTCGCAACGACCGCAGGTGGGGCAGCTCACCAATCGAGGGCCGCGTTCCCGAAGTTCGAGTGATTTTAAGATCTCGTATCCGGCCAGAACTTCCTCGCGAGGATCGGGAGTGGTCAACGAAACACGAATGGTATCTCCAATACCGAGGTACAAAAGCGTACCCAATCCCACCGCGCTCCGAATACTCCCTGCCTTGGGTAGCCCCGCTTCAGTTACGCCAATGTGAAGCGGGTAAGGCATTTTCTCAGCGATGGCTTTATTTGCTTCGATGGTGATGATAACATCGGATGCTTTGAGCGAGACCTCGATGAGATCGAAGTCCATGCTCTCCAGTAATTGTATTTGCTTTAATGCAGCCTCGGACATCTTCGATGCGAGATCACCTTCATCGCGTTCATGCGCCAGACTTCCGGCATTAACTCCAATGCGCAGAGGTATCGATCGTTCTTTGGCTGTCCGGACAATCGATGCAACATGGTCAGCGTTTTGGATATTGCCGGGGTTGAATCGAACTTGATCAACACCGTTTTCCATCGATGAGATTGCCAGGCGGTGATCGAAATGTATATCGGCGATGATAGGAATTGGGGCGTTGCGCTTAATCTCAGCAAGAGCTCCGGCGGCTTCCGCATCGGGTACGGCAATCCTGATAATTTCACATCCCGCATCGGCCAATTGTGTGATCTGATCCAGAGTAGCCTTGGCGTTGCGTGTGTTAGTCTTGGTCATCGACTGAACAATGACGTTACCAGCACCGCCAACCGTGACGCTGCCAACCTGGATCGGTCGGGAGGCTCTGCGTTTTAACATCTTACCGTAGATCTACGGAGTTCAGGATAAAAGGTTTTCTCCCCTGAAAATACGTGCAATATCCTGATAAGTGACGAAAATAATGAAGGCGATCAAAAGGGCGAAGCCAGCAAGGTGTATCTTCCCTTCCGTTTCGGGTGAGACGCGCTTGCCTCGACGGCCCATCTCGATCACCACAA
>JABHWQ010000445.1 GCA_018657655.1 Chloroflexota bacterium
AAAGCTCTGCTATAATCTGACCAATTAGTAACTTTGTAGCGGGTTTGCCAGGGATGTTTTTTCATTGCGGGGAAATCCTCCCATTTCTGTATTTCCCCCACTGATAGGCTAACCTCTCAGCTGCATTTATGCAACAAAGCCGAGTTGAATGAACAACAGTTGTATAATTGCATTCTGCACGGACGGAGATTCGTGCCGGAGGAAAAAAGTAGGTAGGTCTCCACCCAATCCCTGAGACCAGTAGCATTTCCTACTCAAAATCGCCTCGCTGCCAGCGCACCAATCAAACCAGCTATGATGATTATCAACAAGTCATATGGAGTGATCATCGGTCGTTGCCTCCTCAATTAGAAGACATACAGTGACCTTCATTGATATAATAATTGGTCCATATGGAGTATGCAAGGTGATGTTGGCGAATAGTCTGCCGCATTATTAAGCATCAAATCCAACAGGAAGTGGTCAACTAGCCTAGATCTCTCAGTAGCGCCGTGAGGATCGATGATACTGAGTGGCGTTCACTCCCATGATGCATGAATCAACTCGAGACTGGAACCACGGTTCTCCGTTAGTTTGTGAAGGGGGGTGTCTTCCACTTTCAAGATTTCCATATTTTTCGAACGTATTCAATCAAACATGATTTTGATTGGAAAATTTATAGTCTTTGTGATAGAGGTGCTTCGGACCTTGAATCGATACACACGAGACTCAACTTGATCGCAGGGTTTATTGACATTGGGAGGGTTTTAAATCATAATTATTATATACTTTTATTGTTAACTATTGACCAACATTATCACGGTCATATTAGTAACAATATGAAGACATAATATAGTTATTAACTAAATAGAGATGACGACAATGGCGATACAGAGGAAACGCAGAACCAAGAAGAACAAGAATCCGACCTCAGATATTTCCATGCTATCCGTTGAACGAATCAGCGAGAAATATGATTTTCATCCTAACACAGTTCGTTCTTGGGTCAACAAGGATGGTCTGCCCCATGTTAGACATGGCCGGGGTGGCAAGGTTTTTGTCAAACAAGACGATGTTGAGAGGTACATCAAAATGTGGTACGAGGAGGGATGATGAGAGCGGCCTTATATGCAAGAGTAAGCACCGAGGAGCAGACAGAAGGGTACAGTATTGATGCACAGAAAAGGGCTTTTCAGCGACTTTGCGAGGAAAGGGAGTGGATTCCTCAATATGAGTACATAGAGGCCGGGAAGTCAGCACATACCGATGATATCCGCAAACGCCCAGTGTTCAAACAGGCTATCGATGATGCTCTTTCTGGGCAATATGAAGTTCTGGTAGTCCACAAGATCGACCGGTTTTCGCGGAAACTGAAGATCACGCTGGAATACTTCGAGAAGCTCGGGAAAAACGGCATTGGATTCGTCTCCATCGAGAACAACATAGACTACTCCACTCCTGAAGGAAAACTCATGTTAATGATGCAAGGAGGGTTAGCTGAGTTCTATTCAGAGAACCTTAGTCGTGAAACCAAAAAGGGATGGGATGAGAGAAGGAAACAGGGACTGTATTGCGGAGCCTTACCTTTCGGAGCGATGAAGGATGAGGATGGGATACCTGTTCCGGACATGGAAACAAGGCAGATCGGGACCAACGGGAGTACCATGACCTTATGCAATTATGAAGGGCTTAAAATGGCCTTTGATCTTGCAACACAGGGCAAGTCCGATCGGGAAGTGGCGATTGCTCTTAACTCAGCGGGATATCGAACTACTGGTACCCATGGATCAAGACCTTTTTCTAAAGACACGGTCAAAGGTATTTTAAGCAACAAGTTTTTCGTCGGTTACATTCCAGATGGTAATGGGGGATGGTTGGAAGCAAAGCATCAACCATTCATCACTAGTGAAGTGTTTGAGGAGGTCCAGATGATGAGGGCAAAAAGAGCGAGTGCACAAAGTCATATACGCTCCGATGCGAAAGTCTATCCTCTCTCAGGTCTTACACGATGCACAGAATGTGGCAGTACACTGCGAGTATATAAAGGAAGAGGCCAACCTCGGCTCGTTTGTAATGGCAGGATTCAGGGAAAGGAGTGCGGTCAGTCATCTACCTTTGTTGACATCTATGAGGAACAGTTAATGGCTTACCTGAAGGCATTCCATATCCCGGATGATTATCAAAGCAGATTATTGGATGCCCACAGGAAATTGGAAGCAGCATACACAGAAGGAGACATAGAAAAGAAGAAACTCATGTTAGAAAACCGGCTTAAACGAGTAACCGAACTGTATGAATGGGGACATAAGAACAAAGAGAAATACTTGACTGATTACTCAGCCATCCAGAGTGAATTAAAGCAGCTATCACCAGAGAAACCTGCAGAGGATATATTGAATAGACTTGCCCAGTTCTTAACCAATATTACAGTTGCGTGGGATCAAGCCACATCAGAACAGAAGAACAAGCTGGCGTCTGCCTTGTTTGAAGTGATCTGGATTGAGGGCAAAAAGGTCAAGGCAGTGACGCCACGAGACGAGTTCAAGCCTTTCTTCGATATACAGTACGAAGGGGTGTCACAAAATGGTTTGCAGTGGCGACCCCGATGGGATTCGAACCCACGATCTCCAGCGTGACAGGCTGGCGTGTTAAACCGCTACACTACGGGGCCATATGACAGTACAGAGAATTGTAGCAATCTTTTAGTCTGGTAGTCAAGTCTAGTATTCGTGAACACAGGCTTTTAGAGGCTATTAAACACGAACGAATTCCCACTGGCAATCGAATTCTGTGACAAGCTATCCCGGAATCTCGTGTTTGCAAGGCAAAGATGGTAACCTTCACGCCTAGTGTCTTTTCCGTTTTATGCACTGTCGTATTACAAAAGTCCCAGTTGATAAATGAACTATATCAGTCATACATACTAGGGGGCTAATTGACAACGTAGTGTCTTCATGCTAGAATTTCTCACTCAAATATCCCACCAAAAAACAGATTTCTGATTAACAGGCACTGAAAAAGGGCAAACCCGCCGAAAGGCGGCGATGCAAAGCAACGGGTCTACAGCTGGAAGGCCATGATAGCCGTGCTGCCGAAACGCGAATTTGAATGCGACGCCTTCACGGTGCAATCCTGAAGGCATTTTTTGTTTAAATTCCGGAGCAGTTTTCTGGAGGGAATTACCTGAGAGGCTAAGAAGACCAGAGACCAACCTCGTATCGATCCACTATAACAACGATTGTCGTTTGGATACCTTTCTGATACCTGAATGGAGTGAAACCCATGAAAAGATGGAATTTAATGCACAGGTGGCGAAAATTGGGTATCACCAATAAGCTTGGCATTGCGTTTGGTGTGCTGCTATTTCTCATCGTATTCGTGGCGTTCACTGGTTATTCTGCAACCACTGACGTCCGTGATAAGACAGAGGACGTAATCCTGACCAGTGATCAAATACAGCAGCATGTATCGGCGATGGACGTTAGTTTGGAGGAGACGCGCCGCCTGGCGACGGACTTCTTCTGGCGCTACCCTACCCTGGATTTTGAAGCGGCTTCCCAGACCTACTCCGAGCAGGTGAACGAACAGATAAACGAAGTCGTGGCCCTTAGCGTTGAGTTGCAACAACTGATCTCAGAATCGGATGTGAGTGACGCGCTGCGAGAAAGCGATGTAAACTTGAATTTTTACCTCTCAGGGGCCAACCGTTATGCGGATGCATTTGACGGAGCAGTTGAACTGATAGCTGAGTTAGCCACCCCGGAAACTGGCCTGATGGCACAACTGGATAATAACTCGGCTTCTCTCCAGGCCTTATTGCAATTGGCAAACGATCCCAACTTGCTGCTCCCATATCTTGAAATGCGGTCCTTTGAGATAGACTATTTTGAGACTCGTCAGCGCCCCTTGATGCAGTTGGCATTAAACAGGGCGTTCGATTTGAGAGAAGAAATCGGAGTGTCGGTAGCTCTTGAAGAAGATCAGAAAGCTCAAGCATTGACCTATATTGATGGTTATGAGACGACAGCAGCGCAGATACTTGACCTGGATGTCTCCATTAACAGCAGATTGAATGAGCTTGATTTGGAGGCCGAGGCCATCGATCCAATTTCCGATCAATTGATTGTATTGGCTGAAGCGGAAGTTGAGCGGGCTCGCTCTGAGATAGACACGGCCGCCGGATTGGCAACCGTAGCCTTGATTGTAGCTACCCTGGCGGCATTCTTGCTTGCGATTTTGGTTGGACTCATTCTCAATCGGAGCATCACCCGCAACGTGGTGAAGTTGACCAATACCGCCAGAGAACTTCGCGCAAACAATATGATGGCACGGGCTCAGATAGATAGCGAAGATGAGATTGGCCTGCTGGCTAACACTTTCAACGATATGGCGGGTCATATCAATGAATTGGTACAGAAACAGGAACAAAAAGTGGTTGAGCTTATAAATGAGATAGAGCAACGCGTGCGTGCTGAGGAATCACTGCAGAAAGTGAATCGTGCATACAAGACGCTTAGTGAATGTAACCAGGCGGTGATACATGCCAGGGACGAGACAGCGTTGCTTGAGGAATTATGCCAGATCATTAAAGAAAAAGCCGAGTATAGCATGGTATGGATTGGCTTTGCACAGAATGACGAGGAAAAGACTGTGCGTTCCGTGGCACAGGCAGGATTTGAGGAAGGGTATTTGGATATGGCGAGCATCGTATGGTCGGATACAGAGCGGGGTCGAGGTCCTACCGGAACGGCCATTCGGACCGGACGTCCCATCATCAATCGCGATACCCTGACGAATCCCGATTTTGCTCCATGGCGCGAAGAGGCGCTACGACACGGCTATGCTTCGTCCGCTGCCTTTCCGTTGGGTACGAATGGGCAAGTCATAGGTGCGTTGAGTGTCTATGCAGCGGAACCGGATGCTTTCAACGAGGAGGAAACGAATCTGTTAACGGAGCTGGCCGGTGATGTGGCATATGGCATCACAGCGCTGCGAACGCGAGTGGAACGTGAGCGTGCACAAGAGGCGCTACGAGAAAGCGAGCGGAAATACCGCATGCTTTTTGACAACGCTGTCATGTCAATCACGTTATGGGATGTCCATAATTGGCAGATAATGCTTCTAAACACCTCCGGCGCACGGAATCTTGGCGGGACGACGTCAGACGAATTTATCGGAAAAACGTTGCCTGATATTCTCCTCGACCCCGAAATGATTAAAACAACCAGTGAACGCTTCAAGTCAATTGTTGATACGGGGACAGGTGGTCAGTTTGAAGATTTTGCGGAATTGCCAAATGGTGAAAAGCGTTGGTTCAGATCTGATATCCAACCTATGAGGGATGAAAGCGGCAAAATATTTGCGCTACAGCTGATATCTGAGGATATCAATGAACGCAAACAGGCAGAGGAAGAGGTTCGTGATTGGAAGAATCGGTATGAGGCAGCTGTCCAGGCGAGCGGGCATCTCCTGTATGATTGGAATTCTGAGACGAACGAGGTTACTTACGGCGGAAATGTCTCCAGAATCCTCGGTTACACTGTGGATGAGATGGACGGAGGGCTGAACGGTTGGGTCGAGTTAATTCATGTTGATGATCGAGCGTTTTTCAGTGATGTTATGGCTGCGATTGTGAATAAGAGGGAGCCGGCTCATTTGGAGTATCGCGTACGCACAAAAGATGGCCGCTACATTACTGTGGAGGACGAAGGCTACTTTATTGCCGATGCGCAGGGCAGCACCAACCGTATGATAGGTTTTGTTAAAGACATCACCGAACGCAAGAAGGCGGAAGAGGCTTTGCGAAGGAGTGAAGAAGGGTATCGTCGCATCGCAGACAACGCTACAGATGTCATATGGACCATGGATATGGATTTGCGCCTTACGTACATCAGTCCATCCATAACCTTGTTAAGGGGATACTCTGTCGAAGAGGCGCTGTTACAGTCGGTAGATGTAATGATGACACCGGAATCGCTGCAAATTGTGATGGAAGCTTTTGAGGAAGGATTGGAACTTGAGCTGGCGAATGAACCGGGTGCTCCGCGGCCAGTAACACTCGAACTGGAACAGTACTGCAAGGACGGCTCCATTATATGGACCCAATCTCAGGTAACATTTCTTCGAGGTTCTGATGGAGAGATGGCAGGGATGATTGGTGTAACACGTGATATCACCGAACGCAGGCAAGCAGAGGAAGCGTCACGGGCGAGTGAAGAAAAGTTCCGCACACTGGTGGAAAACTCCCCGGCGATCATCTGTTTGGTGGACCGTCAAGCACGGATTCAGTTCACTAATCGGCGTTTGCCGGAGTACGAAGAGTCGGAAGTGATCGGTAGAACTGTGTACGACTTCGTCCCGCCACTCTTTCAAGATGCAATGAGGGAGCGTGTGCAGAATGTGTTCAGTTCAGGACTTGCTGATCCCCTGGAGTCTAATTTTTTCCTGGAAGACGGTTCTGAAGTGTGGTACGAGACTCGGTTCGCCCCAATCCGGAGTAAAGACAAGGTGGTATCCTTTATGTCCATAATCACCGATATCACTGTGCGCAAGAAGGCGGAGACCCTATTGCGCGAGAGTGAAGAAAAGTACCGCTTGTTGGCAGACAATACAAGCGATTTTGTAGCGTTAACGGATTTGAATGCTGTGATTACTTATGTTGGTCCGGCACATATAAAACTGGGATATAGTTCAGAAGACCTGATCGGTAAGCCAGGATTACCGTTTGCGCATCCGGAAGATGTACAAGGCATGGTAGATGCGCTGGCGAAATTTTATGACCGCGATCTCATCGCAACACTGGTCGAAACGGGGGGAAGGGTTCCTGAAGCACCGGTGGATTATCGGATGTTTGATGCATGGGGTAATGTGCATTATCTTGAATCAGTCAATAACCTTATCATTGATCCCAATGGGGAAAACCACCAGGTGCTACACATATCACGCGACATCACCGAACGCAAACTGGCGGAGGAGAAGGAGAGGGAGGCTGAAAAGCTCAGGGAGGTTGATCGGTTGCGCACTAAATTGCTTTCCAATGTATCTCATGAACTGCGTACCCCGTTGACCACCATCAAAGGGTATGCTCTTATGCTATTGGACTATGATGAGAGGCTGGATCATGATGAGAAGAAGCAATATCTGGGCATTATAGATGCATCTTCTGACAGAATGAATGAACTGGTGAGTAACATTCTGGAGATGTCCCGGCTGGATGCGGGAATGCTGCGGCTGGACAAGCGATACACTGATGTCTCGCAGCTTGTTCAGGATGCGGCACCAGATGCGCAGGTCCGAGCACCCGGCCATGTGATAATTTCCAGGGTGAGTGGAGAACTACCCCGCGTTAACATCGATGCAAAACGTATCAGACAGGTGATGGATAATATACTGGATAACGCCACCAAGTACTCAGATAAGGGAACAACTGTAGTTATGCGAGCTGAACAAGCGGATTCAGAATTGTTGATCAGTGTTGTTGATCAGGGAATTGGCATACCAGCCGATGAGGTAGAGAAGGTGTTTGAACGAATGTATCGCGTTGATCACCACCGGACCGGGCGAGTGGGTGGTGCTGGATTGGGACTTTCCATTTGTAAAGGGATTGTGGAGGCACATGGAGGAAGGATTTGGATGGACAGCGAGGAAGGAAAAGGAAACACCTGTACATTCAGTCTACCACTACAATTGGAGGACAACCATGACAAGCAAGACTGAAGCAAGAACGATCCTCATTGTGGAAGATGAGCCCAATATCATGAAGTTTGCCTCCAAGGTGCTGGAGTTGGAAGGCTACCAGATTTGTCAAGCCTGGGATGCCAACGAGGGCTTGGGCCTGGTTAAGGAAAGTCATATTGATTTGGTCCTCCTCGACTTGACGCTTCCGGGAACTGATGGCTGGGAAGTTCTCCGCCAGTTGAAAGACGATCCGGAACTCTCTAAAATCCCTGTGGTTGTATTCACTGCCGCGGTTGAACTGCCGAACCAGGAAAGAGCATCCAGTATGGGGGCTGCTGATTTCCTGATGAAACCCTTGAGTCCTGCTACACTAAGGGAGAGCATCCATAGTATTCTTCATCACGAAAATGGAGTGTAACGTGTCTTCTAAAAAGCTTACAGTTCTGGCAGTTGACGATGATGTCCGTGTGTTGCGCATGATGGAGCGCATTCTTGAACTGGAAAACTATCGTGTAATCAAGGCGGCTGATGGGAAAAGAGCCCTTGATATTCTTAATGAGGGAAATCCAGATCTGGTGCTGTTGGACGTGATGATGCCCGGTATGGATGGATACACCATATGTAGGCGGATCCGTGAGTTTTCCAACGTACCGATAATCATGGTTACTGCCAAAG
>JABHWQ010000446.1 GCA_018657655.1 Chloroflexota bacterium
CAGCTACGGAGTCGATTCACATCATTTGCAGCGTGTGGTTCTGGATGGACGGGTAGTTAACGAAGGTAATTTTCTGGCTTCTCACATATCGTATGAAATACCCTATCGCAGTATTACTCCATTGCCCGGGGAATGTGAGAATCTGCTTGTACCGATTTGCCTCAGCAGTTCACATATTGCGTTCGGATCTATTCGCATGGAGCCGGTCTTCATGATTCTCGGACAGTCGGCAGCTACTGCCGCCTGCCTTGCTATTAATTCTGGAGTCAGTGTGCAAAATGTCGATTATGCCGCTCTGCGAAGTCGGCTTGTAGCCGACAATCAGGTTCTTAACCTGACTGACAGGTGATCTAGGGTTAATATCGGTTATTTTCACATTTTTCCGCTCGATTAACTGGAATCCACACCATACTTTTCCGGAAAAATGAAAATGAAGTGCGATAATAATTCCCTCAATCGCCGCAGTTTCCTGGCCCGCGCAGCCATGAGTTGATGACATTTCCCAGATTCCTGAACAATAATGGATATGCGTCAGCCTTTGTCGGCAAATGGCATATGGGTGTTGACGACACACCGCGTCCAGGTTTCGATTACTGGTACAGCATACAGGGGCAGGGGTATCATTTCGATCCCGATGTCAATGAGAATGGAAAGAGGTACAAGGCTGAGGGGTACACGACAGACATCTTTACCGAAAAGGCGGTGGAGTTTGTCAAGCAGGAACGGGAAGAGCCTTTTGTGCTGTATCTTTCTCACAAAGTTGTGCACCCGAATACTTTTCAGTACGCGGACGGCAGCTTATCGGGAACCGATGAGTTCACACCGGCAGAGCGCCATAAAAATCTGTACGAAGGGTTGGAAATCCTCCGTCGCCCCAACGCGAAGCATTACGGGGAAGGGAAACCCGCACTACAGCGTGATATTCCAGGCGTGGAACCACAAGGCCCTGATACCGGCACGAAAGACGATGTGATTCGCGACCGTCTGCGAATGCTCGCATCGGCTGATGATGGAACTCAAGAAATTATTGGAGGAATCAAGTCCGGTGAAATATTAATCGACATCGCCACGGGGGAGCAGGATACCGGTTTCCGCAGGCAGCGTCGATTGACGCCGAATCAGGGCATTGCCTGTCTTTAGCGCAAGAAACTCTAAAATTAATCCCTCAATCCCCCCCTTTGGCCAAGAGGGGGATTGAGGGAGATTATTCAGATGACAGGCATACTTTGAAGACAAAAAATCAAGAGGTGTTCCCTGTGAGAAAATATCACACAAGTCTTCTAATCCTGGCTCTTTTGGTGTCGTCAGTATTACAGGCAGGTAATGCTGTCTATCGGATTCGGAATGAAACATTGCATAGCATTGATCCCTGTCTTTTCGGGCAGTTCATGGAGCGGCCAAGTTGGGGAGAAATAGGACCTGAAGGAGCCTTGATACCAGGGACTAACAGGCTTCAGTCAGAAGTTGAGAAGCTGATACAGAAAATGGAAATTCCGGTCATGCGGTTCCCTGGAGGGACCGACGTTGATTTTATGGATTGGCAGGACATGGTAAGTAACGTTCCAGGCCGTGGTAAGGACAGGCCGGTGAGTATCGGTCACGGTGGTGATACAGTTTCAAACCATTTTGGCTACGACGAATTCTTAAACCTCAGTGAGCAACTGGAGTCGCAGCCAATCATAGTGGTGAATTTCCGCGACGGTTTACTGGGAGTAAAATCCCTCAAGGAAGCCGCTTTTCATGCAGCTGAACTGGTGGCTTACTGTAACGCCGGTTTGGGAACCGAACTTCCTAAAGGAATGCCTGATTGGCCGTCAATTAGAGCCATGAATGGTCATCCTGAGCCATATGGAGTAAAGAACTGGCAGATAGGAAATGAGACATGGGCATTCTTTAAAATGTTAAGGGAACAGCATCCTCAGGATACCGACAAATACTACGCCGATTGCATTGTCGCTTTTGCCCGTGCCATGCTTGAAGTAGATCCAAATATTGAGTTCATTATCGATGGGCACGGTCCAACTCAAATGGCGGCTCATATCGCACGAGAGGAACTGGGTGAGAAACTCCGATATACAGTTTTTCACCTTTACAAGCCCTGGGGTATCAGCGAGGTAAAAAGAGATGGCGAACCTGTCGAGACAGGAACTCTATCGGATTCTGATGTATGGAGCGCATGGATTGCTACTCCAAATATGAATGAAGAAGGACTGTCAGTATTACGGCATCCACTTTTAGCAGAAGCACGCCGTGATGGTTTCAAACTTGCTGTAACGGAATGGAACTGGAATGGGTGGTGGAGAGTTCAACCTTCGCCTTTGGCTTCATCATTCGCAAAAGGCGTTGGAGCGGCCGGTTTCATCCACGGCTTGATGCGTTCGGCGGATGTGATCGAAATCGGCTGTCAATCCATGCTGGTTGGTAATTCTTGGGGAATACACGCTATCTGGGCTGACCGGAACGGAGTTAAATCACCCCGGTACATGCCAACTGGTCAAGTAACGATGCTTTATTCTCAGCACCATGGACCAAAAATGTTGAAACTGGAATCATCAGGAATCCCAACCTATTCCCAACCTTTCAAGATGAGTGGGATCGGGCCAAGTGAAAAAGTGGCCTATCTGGACGCTTTGGCAACCGCTAGTGATGACAAGATATTCTTTCATGTAATCAACCGGCACTTTGATAAATCTATCGAGATTACTGTCGACCTGACAGATATGGGATCTTTCGACAATAAAGCCGAACACTTTATGCTGGAGGGTCGGCTAAATGATAGTCCTGCCAAAGGTGAATCAGACCAGATAGCAAAAATCCAGCGCTCGGAATTAACCCATGATGGTAAAACCCTCAAAGTTTTTCTTCCAGCCAGGACAGTTTCATGCATCGAACTTTATAAAAATAGATAGAATCCCAAAGTCATCATGATAAAGCGACAATTCCCTTGATGATGAATACGTTGGAGGCAATAGCGTTCAAGCCGCCACCGCCTGTATCAGTTCAATCATATCTTGTGGCATATTCCGCAGAAAAGTTTGAAAATAATATCGTCGGGCCCGCCATTTGTTTAAAATTCATGCGCAACTCATTGCCTCGCCGAGAGTAGTATTCGAATATTAAAGCTATTTAGCACTGTGAGTTGGGGGAATAACCAATAATCCCCTAACGAGAGCTACGAGAAATGGATTACGACAACTCACCAATGGAAAGTGATTTGGTCTTTGAAGAAGAAACGAATATAATTAAAAGAGTACCAGACCAGGGATAAAGCGCAGGAAAAGTATCTTCGAGTACATCGAGGTCTTCTATAACCGGTATCAGAGCCATTCATCTCTTGGCAAGCAAAGCCCCTCAGAATTCAAGGGATCAGCAGCAGTTAAGTGATAGATCACTTGCTTCGTATAAGCAGCTCTTAATGGAGCACTTCCAATGTCCAAGAATAAACCAACTTACAAGGAACTGGAGAAGAGGGTCAGGGAACTTGAGAGTAGGATAATTAAGCAGGAAATCTCTTTAAAAAATGGGCATCTTACTGAAGAACAATTTTCAATTGTCTCAGATAATTTGCCTGGAATGGTATATCAATTTGTTCTGCATAAAGACGGATCATTCTCTATTCCTTACATAAGTAAACAAGTTGCCCTGTATTCTGGTTTTAAGCCTGATGAAATACAATCTACTCCTGAACTGCTATTTAAGCCAATCCACCCTGACGATATTGAAATCGTAAATATAGCAATCGAAGAATCTGCGAGAACTTTAGAAAGTTGTAAGTTTGAGCATCGCTTGATATCCAAAGATGGCAGTGTAACTTGGTTCCTTGTTAAATCAATACCAAGAATATTGGAGAGCGGGGATATCCTTTGGAACGGTATCTCAATTGATATTACCGAGAGCAAGCAAGCAGAGAGAGAGCTTGAGAGGATGTTCAATCTTACAGATTTTATGACATGCATAGCTGATATAAATAACTTTCATTTTTTAAAGTTAAGCCCGGCTTTTGAGGACAAGCTTGGTTATTCTTCTGAAGAAATGCTTAACAAATCTTTTATGGATTTCGTACATCCGGATGACAAACAGATAACACTGGATGTTGTAAAAGAGGAATTGGAAAAAGGTAAAGAAGTAATTGGCTTTGATAACAGGTACAGATGTAAAGATGGGTCATATAAGTGGCTCGCCTGGACATCGCGCCCTGTTGTTGAGGAAGGCATAACCTTTGCTATGGCCTATGATATCACTGATCGAAAGAAAGCTCAAGCAGACCTAAGAAAAAGCGAAGAATTCCTGCAACATGTAATTGAATCCACTACCGATGCAATCTGGGATTGGAATGTAAGGACGGGTGAGACGTATTTCAGCTCTCGTTGGTTCACGATGCTTGGTTACCAAGCATTCGAGATGCCTTCATCATATCAGACATGGGAAAGCCTCCTGCATCCCGATGACAAGGAACGTACAATAGGTACTGTTAGGAAACATTTAGAAAAAAATATTGGCCCATTCAGTATTGAATTTCGGATGAAAATGAAGAATGGGGGCTGGAAATGGCTTTTGGGAAGAGGGCATACAGTAGAATTTGACAGCGAAAACAAGCCATTAAGAATGGTAGGTTCGCATATTGACATCTCCGAGCGCAAGCAGGTTGAAGAAGTGCTGCGCAAAGAGAAGGAATTCACCGAGATTGCCCTGAATGCTCAGCTCGACACTTTTTTTCTCTTCGAAATCGAAACAGGAAAAGCAATTCGTTGGAACCAGGCCTTCAATAATATATCGGGGTATACAGATGAAGAAATAGCAGCGATGCCGGCCACTGCAATGTCCTACTTCAGCCCCGAAGACTTTATTCGGGCCAGTAACTTCAACCTTGAAGTAATTGAAAATGGTACAGGTACTATTGAACTGGACTTGATCTGCAAGAATGGCCATAAGGTCCCGACGGAATACAAAGTTTCAGTTATTGAGGACAAGCAAGGCAAGCCGAAATACTTTGTCTCAATAGGGCGGGACATTACCGACCGCAAGAAGATTGAAGAAGCACTGCTTAGTGAAAAACACTTTATCGATTTAGCAATAGACAGCCTGCCTGGGATTTTCTATCTCTTCACAATAGAAGGAAAATTTCTGCGATGGAACCGTAACTTCGAGACATCATCGGGATACTCTGGCGAGGAGATCAGTCAGATGCACCCGCGTGATTTCTTTCCTGTTGAGGAGCAGTCCCTTGTTGAGGAGCGAATCCGGGAAGTATTTACGAAGGGAGAAAGCGCCGTCGAAGCCAATTGGCTTTCGAAGGACGGGACGAAAACTTTCTACTTTCTGACCGGTGTGCGGGTGGATATCAATGACACTCCCTGCCAGGTCGGTATGGGTATCAACATCACCGAGCGCAGGCAACTGGAAGAGGAACGCAACAGGGCAGGCAAACTTGAATCCATCGGTGTTCTTGCCGGAGGGATAGCCCACGACTTCAACAATATCCTTACTGCCATTATGGGTAACATCTCTTTGGCAAACATGTTCGCAGATGAGGATATAAAAAAGGCCAAAGATATATTATATGAAGCTGAAAAAGCCAGTCTGAGAGCAAAAGACTTAACCCAGCAACTACTCACTTTTTCCAAAGGTGGAGAGCCAGTCAAGAAGGCAACACCACTTAGAGAATTGATAAAGGATTCAGTCAGTTTTTCCCTGCGAGGCTCCAAATCAAAAAGCAAGATTAACATCCAAAAAAAGTTATGGATTGCAGAAGTGGATGAAGGCCAAATCAACCAGGTGATCAACAACATAATTATCAATGCAGACCAGGCAATGCCGCAAGGCGGAACGATCAGCGTCCGAGTAATAAATGTTGCGATTGACTCAGATAATTTACTGCCACTGGTTGAGGGGAAATACATCAGGATAACCATCAAAGATCAGGGAACGGGTGTAGCTAAAGAACATCTGTCGATGATATTTGATCCCTATTTCACAACAAAACAGAAGGGAAGCGGTCTTGGGCTTGCAACTTGCTATTCGATTATCAGCAAGCATGGTGGTCATATAGATGTAGAAAGCAAGCTAGATGTAGGAACAACCTTCCACATTTATCTTCCTGCTTCATCTGGACAGGTAGAAGCAATGGGCCATGGGAAGAAGGAGGATACGACGGTCAACGCAGGAAAGATTCTTGTCATGGATGATGAGCAGGTAGTGCTTGATGTAGCTTCAAGATTACTTGAGCACATCGGGTGTGAAGTGGAATGCGCCGTAAATGGCACAGACGCAATCAAGAAGTACAGAAAAGCAATTAATTCTGACAAGCCATTTGTTGTGGTGATTCTCGACCTCACGATACCAGGAGGCTTGGGAGGCAAAGATACGATGGCAAGATTGCTTGAGATAGATCCTGAAGTGAATGCAATAGTATCCAGCGGCTATTCCAACGACCCGGTGATGGCTAACTATCGAGATTATGGGTTCAGTTCCGTTGTGTCGAAACCATACCGGATCGGGGAGTTACGGAAAGTGCTGCAGAGCGTGTTGAAGGAAAAGAGCGATTGATCAAGAAAAGTGTTTAACTTGGTGTCCATTATAGCGGATTAATTCCAGTAAAACCATCTCTTAGCTATTAGGCTAATGTGGTCCAACTTGTTCTGAAGGGATACAACAACGTTGTTTTCAATAGCTAGTGGATTGAGCTGAAATTTGCTGCTTCCGCCTGATCCTCTCCGCTTAACCATCGACTAACATCGTCAAATCTGCGCTGTACCGAAAGAAACTTTTAGTAAGGTGGGCTACCTCACTGGTTCTTTACCCTGGAGTGATATACTGGAATAATTAGTGGTACCGTTATTGGATGCGGGTCACAGGGATATGAACAAACGGGAAACTCAAAGAGCGCTGAATGCTATAATCCTTGGGAGAATAACAATAATAAAATATTGCATATGCTCAGTGCTACACCTTAATTTAAATGTCAACTTTCCAACATGTTTTGACGCCATACTATCTTTCTTCGGAAATTAAGTGGAGGCAAAATTGTTCAATTCTCTATTCGTGTTGATTTTGTGCTCCATGTTATTCCTTCCAGAACAAGCTTCATCGGCAGGTTTACCTTCTGTACCGCCCCGGGAAGTCGGACTCAACTATGAAAGGTTTTTGCACCTTGATAATCTGCTGCGGGATTATGTAGAACGAGGGGAACTGGCAGGAGTTATCGGAGTGGTGGCACGCCGGGGACGGATCGCTCATTTTTTCAAGCATGGGGTTAGAGATATCGCAAGCGGTAAGCCACTACGTGATGACAGTATTTTCAGGATTTACTCGATGACCAAGCCGGTGGCCAGTGTGGCGGTAATGATACTATGGGAGCGGGGTTTGTTCCAGCTTGACGATCCGGTGGAACGCTATATACCAGAATTCGGAAAGATCAAAGTTATCTATCCGGAAAGAGGCAGCAATAGCCTTTTGGAGCCTGAAAATAAAATCACGGTCAAACAATTGCTTACTCATACCGCGGCTCTTAATTACAACTATCCGGAGGGATCAGAGCTACAAAGCAGATACAGGGATCTTAATGCGCGGAAACATGACCTTACTTTGAAGCAATGGACGCAGCACCTCGCTGAATTCCCTGTCACTCATCAACCCGGCACAAAATGGCAGTACAGTTCTCCATCCACAGATGTACTTGGCTATCTGGTCGAAGTGCTGTCCGGGCAGAGATTCGATGTGTTCCTGCAGCAGGAAATATTTGAGCCACTTGGCATGAAGGATACTGGATTTCATGTCCCGAGCGAGAAAGTCGAACGTTTTACCGCAATGTACGGTCCACCCGCAAAAGCTGGTGAAGAGCTTACTTTGCTTGAGGGAATTGACGCAAGCAGATATACAGCCGGTCCAGCAACCTTTTTTTCAGGGAGCGGCGGGCTGGTTTCCACTGCTGGAGACTACATCCGGTTTGCCCAGATGATGCTCAACGGTGGTGAGTTGGACGGAACTAAAATTCTCAGCCGCAAAACTGTTGAGTTGATTTCCGCCAATCACCTTCGCCCCGAGATGATCCCGTTCGGTTTCAATGATCCCCGCCTGGCTTATGTTACCAGGGGTTGGGGATTCGGTCTGGGCTATGCAGTGCTGCTGGATGTGCCGTTACATGGGATGGCTGGCTCGATAGGAACTTTTAAATGGGCCGGAGCGGCCAATACGGATCATTGGATCGATCCGCAGGAAGAATTGATCGGCTTGTTGCTGACACAGTTCATGCCCAATGGGCATTATCCTGTCGACAGGCAGTTCAGGAATATTGTATATCAGGCGATTGCGGATTAAATATCAATGGCCTCAAGCAAACATTAACTATTAAATCTTGAAGGAGTTGCTGATAGATGAAAGTAAACTATTTGCGAATAATTCAGATACTATCACTGCTCCTGTTTTTATCCGGCTCTTATTTCTATCTGCAAGCCGAGATGCCCGCTTTCCCCGGAGCTGAGGGTTTCGGGGCGGATAATCCGGGTGGTAGAGGTGGCAGGGTTATAAGGGTGACGAACTTGAATCCCGATGGGCCGGGTAGCCTTCAGGCCGCTTGCAACGAGCAGGGCCCCAGGATTGTTGTATTCGAGGTGAG
>JABHWQ010000448.1 GCA_018657655.1 Chloroflexota bacterium
CCAATGTAGTTGTGATCGGTTCCGGTAACGTGGCGATGGACGTGGCTCGAACTGCGGTAAGGCAAGGCGCTGGCAAAGTTAAAATTGCGTGTCTGGAGAAACCGCACGAACTACCGGCTTCACCATGGGAAGTTGAAGAAGCTATTGAAGAAGGCGTGGAAATGGATTTCTGTGGCTGGGGACCGAGCGCAGTGGTTGTTAACGATGACGGTTGTGTTTGCGGTCTGGAGTGCCGGGAATGCCTTTCTGTTTTTGATGATCAAGGAAGATTCAATCCAGCCTATAACGATGAAAACTTACAGGTTGCCGAAGGCGACACGGTTATCTTCGCTATTGGTCAGGGTTCGATTATAAATTACCTGAAAGATATGGGAATCGAGCTGAACGAAAGGGGTTTACTCCCAGTTGATCCCAAGAGTTTCATGACCAATCGAAAAGGTGTGTTCTCTGGTGGTGAAATTATAAAAGGACCGGGCCCCGCGGTGGCAGCTATGGCTCATGCCCGCAAAGCAGCCAAGGCTGTTGATGCTTTTCTAAAAGGAATCGAGCCTGCTGATGAACCTGAGCCTGAGACCTTTGGTGAACTTGAGGAAACCACTCGTTCGGAGGTTAAACACCAGGAACGCCAGGAACTGACTATGATGGGAGTCAATGATCGCATTGATAATTTCAAGGAGATAGAAAGCGGATTCACACCGGAACAGGCTGTTAAGGAAGCTCGCAGATGTATGAGTTGCGGCGCTGGTGCGGAATGGATTCGTGGCAAGTGCGCTTTCTGCCTAAACTGCGTCCGGGTCTGCCCCTACGGCGTGCCGGTAGTTACCGAAGGCGGACGTGTGGATATCCGGTTTGATCAGTGTCAGGGATGTGGCATTTGTTTCCCGGCCTGTCCGGGTGATGCTATTGGCTTCCGCATGCTTGGCGTAGCTGAGATTCAACCCAGAATGAGGATTGCCATCGAAGAGGCCAAGTCGCGAAACGGTGGCCCGACGATTTTGGTTGTTTACTGCGACTTCGATGCTTATGATGTAACCAATCTGCGGCAAGTCATGAAAGAAAAACATGCCGGCAAAGCGTTGGTCGGAATCCCTTGTCTGGCCAAGTTAAAGGCGCTTGACCTTATGCGTGCATTTGAATTTGGCGCTGACGGTGTGCTAGTGATTGGCTGTCCAGGCAACGATTGTACCTATCAGGAAGGCGAGTTCTGGGGTCAGCGTAGGGTGGATGAAGCTAAGAGGTTGCTGGGTGAGCTGGGTATGGCAGATCGCCTCGATATGCACTATGTTTCCGGTCTCGATCTTGACCAGTTTGATGCTGCTGTAGTGGGGTTTGCGGAAAAAATCAAGTCAACCTAGATTTACTGAATACGGTGAATTTGAACAGAAGGCGAGGGATTTACCTCGCCTTCTGTATTTGTAATGCTGTGAGGGCGGGATATACTTGACATAATATACTTGGTGGTAATTATTTACGTGTAAACCAGCTTGTGATGCAAAGGCAAAAGGACTATAATTAAGGATTAGGCTATCAATGGGAAAGCGGTGTTATGACTGAAAAACGTGATTACTATGAAGTATTGGAAGTGAATCGACAGGCAACTGACGAAGATATCAAGAAGGCCTATAGGAAACTGGCGTTTCAATACCATCCTGATCGCAACAAGGATAAGGATGCTGAGGCAAAGTTCAAAGAGGTTAATGAATCCTACGAGGTCTTGAGCGATTCTCAGAAGAGGGCGGGCTATGATCGTTATGGTCACGCTGGAGTTGATGGGGGATTCACGCGAGGTTTTGAAGGAGTTGATTTCGGAGGGTTCGGTGATATATTCGATGCCTTTTTTGGAGGCACTTCACGTAGGCATAGATCCGGTGCCGAAAGAGGTTCTGACCTTAGATATGGTTTGGAAATAACGTTTGAAGAAGCTGCTTTTGGGTGCGACAAAGAGATAGAAATCGGGCGAGTTGAACGTTGTTCTATCTGTAGTGGTATTGGTAGCGAACCAGGTATCGATCCGGAAAAGTGTCCCAATTGTGGCGGAACGGGAGAGGTGCGTCGTACCCAGCACGGTCTTTTTGGCCAATTTACAAATATAACCACATGTGAGCAATGCAGTGGTAGAGGAAGAGTTATAACCCATCCTTGCAAGCAATGTCGTGGGATTGGCAGAGAACAGAAAGTTCGCAACGTAATGGTGAGAATTCCAGGTGGTGTTGATGACGGCAACACAGTCAGGTTGTCCGGTGAAGGTAACAGAGGTGTGGCAGGAGGTCCATCCGGCAATCTCTTCGTGACCCTTTCCGTACTAGATCACGAGTTCTTGCGCTGAGATGCAGCCGATACTATTTACGATCTCCCGTTGAACTTTGCTCAAGCAGCTTTGGGTGGGGAAATTGACGTTCCAACCCTGGATGGTTACCATACCCTCAAGGTACCTACTGGAGTGCAGCATGGCAACGTATTTCGTATAAGAGGGATTGGATCGGTTCGTCTCAGTAAATCCGGAAGAGGGGATCAACTGGTTGTTGTTCATGTGGTTACCCCTACTCAATTAAATGGAGATCAGAAGAAGCTTTTTCGCAAACTGTCCGAAGTCCTTGATCCGGCAGTGTTGCCCAAGGAAAATAGGGGGATTTTTGGCAGGATGAAAGATTCTTTTACTAGTCGGGCCTGAATACGAATTGTATAGTATTGCAACTCAACTGGATACTCTTAATCAATCATACCCTGTTGGAAGACTGATACAAAAACAAGGATTGATCTGTTATGCATCGTTTCTTTGTTCTTCCCCTCTGTATCTCCAATAACAAAGTTGAAATCGTTGGCAAACAGGTTCACCAAATAAGAGAAGTACTGCGGCTCAAGAATGGAGATCAGATAATTGTCCTAGACAATACCGGATGGGAATATAAGGTCAGACTGGCAGCAATAACGCGCCAAAAGGTTGTTGGAGAGGTAATAAGCCAAGCTCATTGCCAAAACGAACCGTCATTGGAAGTTACTGTGTTTCAGGCTCTGCTCAAGGGAAGTAAAACTGATCTGGTGCTGCAAAAATGCACTGAGATTGGGGTGGCCCGGTTTGTCCCGATTGCTTGCGAACGGTGCGTTGCTGCCAAACCCAGTGCTTCACGAATTGAGCGATGGGAAAATATTGTTCTGGAAGCGGCGGAGCAGTCTGGGCGTGGGAATATCCCTGAATTGGGATCGGTATTGGATTTCAAGCAGGCATGCGAAAACACCAATGGTTTTTCATTGATACCGTGGGAATTAGAAAAGAATCAAGGGATAAAGGCCGTACTGAGTTGTATAGGGTCTGCTAAACACATCAATATTTTTATTGGTCCAGAGGGAGGGTTTACTCCTGCGGAAGTTGAATTTGCACATATCAAGGGGATTACTCCGGTTTCTTTGGGGAAACGCATTATGAGGGCTGAAACTGCGGGCTTGGTAGCGGCTACAGCTGTTTTTTATGAGTGTGGGGAGATGGACTAGAGGCGCCGGAGTAACTTTACATAAAAGTTTTTATTGTGAGAAATAATGAAGGGCGATAAAACTATCACTCTCAATAGGAAGGCCTATCACGACTATTTGATCGAGGACTCGGTTGAGGCCGGGATGGTCCTAACAGGCACAGAGATAAAATCGATTCGGCAGGGGCGAGTGAATATTCGTGAAGCTTATGCCAAGCCGGATAATAAAGGTGAGCTGTGGTTGTTCAACGCTCACATTGCGCAATATAAGGAAGGCAATCGCTATAATCATGAGCCGACCAGGCCTCGCAAGCTGCTGCTGCACAAAAACGAGATTAGGGGCTTTACGATGGAGGTAGCTAAGAAGGGCTTGACTTTGGTTCCACTGAAAATGTATCTTAAAAATGGACGCGCCAAAGTTGAAATCGGCATTGCCAGAGGTAAGAAAATTCATGATAAAAGGCGCTCTATTAGTAAGCGCGAAACCGATCGAGAAATTGATCACGCATTGAAATCTCGTGAGCGCTAGCTCTTTTACAATTGAATATGGGGACGAGTGGTTTCGACAGGGGAAATGGGCGATCCGGGATTGCAGGCCGAGGTTCCCATCGACCTCGCTAAACAGGTGGGAAAACAAACAACTGACGAACGACAATTAGTTGCTGCCTAATTAATTTAGGCGCGTTCAACTCCGCCTAACCCTGGCTGGCAGGGATTGGACGACGCAAAGCCGGGGTGCTGCACTTCCGATGACGATGGAGGAGTGCTTAAGAGAAATCGTCTGGCCTGGTTAGACTTAGCCAGTTGAGGCTTGTCAGGCGAGATAAAAAACTGGATAAGCTTGTAGGATATCCCGGGCGGGTTTCTTTTGGACGGGGAGTTCGACTCTCCCCCGTCTCCACCACAAACACCGAGCCTCCGGATCGTGTAGTTCCGGGGGCTCTTTTAATAGGATGACATCGGAATCCTGCTTGGTGGTAGCGACTTCAAATATGGGTCTGAAGGGCGGCTTAGGTTTAACGGCGACAATGGCCTTATCCTCTTTGGCATCAACGTAAACGGCATCCAGCATCGTCAAGAGAAGCCTTCGTTTCTCTTCTTCGTTGGCCCCGGCCCATAACCTGGGCAGGTCGGCAATGATCTTCCCTGCCTCTTCAGCGGCATTTGCTTGAGGAACCACCAGCGACTCAAGTTCCATTTCCAGCAACCTCTTCTGACGGTGGTATTCCTCATCGGGGAAGACCCCATCGACATAGGCTTTGGCCATTCTCCTGAGCTTCTCTTGAGTCCTTTGGCGTTCCTCATTGATTCGTAGAACCTCATCCTTGAGACTGACAATGCTGAGAACCTCTTCCATCCACTGGGGTCCCAATTCGATAGCCTCGATTAAACGGCCTACCTGCTCATCGGCAATCTCACACTTAATGGAGCCGCCTGAGGAAGGACAGTTGCCATGACTTCGGGAACCGGTATGTTCTCGATAGTATCGAGTGCCGTTTTTGTATGTCTGAGCCCACATGGGCATACCGCAGTAAGCACATCGGATGATTCCCTTTAGAAGATAATGCTTTTGGGGTTTAGGTTGTAGAGTCTCCGATCTGCCGCTATTCTTCTTGAGAGTAGCCTGAACCAGATCGAAAACTTCCTCACTGATCACCGCTTGGTGAGCTCCCGGCATCAGATTGCCCTTGTGATTGATCTTACCGGTATAGAATGGATTATGGAGGATGTTTCTCACTGAAGCTGTCGTGAACAATCTGGGGCCTGAAACCAGGTTGCCTTCGGCGTCGGGTAGCTTCTTGGTGTTGCGGGTTCTGAATCCCTGGTCATTCAACCATCCTGCCAGCTGACTCAACGTAGTTGTTCCGGTGGCATAGCGATTGAATAGTTCGGTAACCGCTATAGCTTCGGCAGGGTGAAGATGAATCCCCCCAGGGTGCTCCGGGTCACACTGGCGCGTCTTTTCCCCTTTGTCGCCTTTGGCCCAACAGGACTCATAGCCGAAGGGGATACCACCGGTATGTTTTCCTTCGGCGGCCCGTTGTCCGAGGCCCTTGCTGACATGAGTGGCCAGAGCGCCGGAGAAGTACTCAGCAAATGAACCCAGCATTTGCGTGAAGAGCTTACCTTGAGGGGTGGAATAGTCGATGTTCTCCGTGATGGAAACCAGAGACACATTGTGTTTGCCCAGGGTGGCCAAGGATTCGAGGGTAACCCGCTGGTTGCGTGACCATCGATCCAGAGTATGAACCACTACCACATCAAATTGGCCTTTGGCGGAATCGTCGAGCAGCTTCTTGAACTCCGGTCTCCGGGCGATGGCCTCCACGTGGGCGGACCGTCCTTCTTCCCGATACACCGACCCCGGTTCCCAACCTCTATTCTTACACAATTCTCTAAATAAGCGCTCCTGCGCGTTTAGGGAATTACCATCGACCTGGGACGTGTCCGAGACCCTTAAATAAGCAACAGCCCTCACTTAGCTATTGTCCCCCTCCTGTTGCTCCCGGGTGCTACGAGAGGCGATAGCCAGGGCTATCTCTGCCAGGGTGGTCAAGAAGTTGTTAATCATCAGTGTATCGGTTTCACTCCCCTGTTCCGGTGTGGTGGCCAGTGTATACTTGTCACGTATACCTGTCAAGCGGGCGAGGTCTTTTTCAACCTCGTGTACCTCATCATCGGCGGGGAGCAAATAGTCGGTCATCCGTCGATTTCCTCTTCAGTGTTAGGATATCCGCTGTCGAGCAGCCTTTTTAGAGTGGCATAGCCGATCCCTAGCTCTTTGGCTGCTTGACTCCGCGATATCTTTTCATCGTGTAAGGCCTCCAAAACTACTCCAAAACGGCGTTTGAAGCCCCGCCTA
>JABHWQ010000170.1 GCA_018657655.1 Chloroflexota bacterium
AGATCCCGAATCCAAAGAGCTGCTGGATGTGATCGCCCGCAACGTCGACTACATGAAACATCTGGTGGAAAAAACTCTCCAGCTCGCCACCATCAGTTCGATGGAGAATGCGTCATTTGACATAAGTAAGGTGCGCCTTTCCAGAGCAGTTGATGATCTCATAAAACGAAAAGAATACCAATTTACCCAAAACAATGTTACTGTTGAGAATCGGATTGAGCAAGATGTGACTGTTTCGGCTGACAAACTGCGGCTTTTGGAAGTGTTTGATAATCTAGCCTCAAATGCAATCAAGTTTATGCCGCGAGGTGGTAATTTGACCTTTGATACTCAGGTCAATGGTGAATTTGCTATTGTGAATGTAAGTGACACAGGTATCGGGATATCATCAGTTCAGATGGGCCATATATTTGACGAATTCTACAAAGCCGATCAGTCCAGACACGATCTTGATTCTTCAGGACTCGGGCTCACTATATGCAGGCGCATTGTTGAAAAACATGGCGGCGGAATATGGGCAGAAAGCGAGGGGCTTGGGAGCGGAACGGTCTTTTCTTTCACTATTCCACTACATGTCCGAGCCTTTGGACAAGATGCGTTATGTGCTAGACAATAGGAGGAAGTGGAGTGGAAAGGAATGTAATGGTTGTTGACGATGAGTTAGATATAAGGGTAACTGTAAAAGCGGTTTTGGGTCCCAGAGGATTCAACGTGATGCTGGTAGAAAGCGGTGCCAAATGCATCGAAGAACTCGAGAACGGATTCAAAGGTGTGATTTTAATGGATGTGATGATGCCCGATATGGATGGTTGGGCAACTGTGAGAGAAATTACGAATAGAGGCCTGCAGAAGGGGAACATAATTTCTATGCTTACAGCCAAGCATGAACCGGATACTGATCTGGAAGAGCTGGCAGAAAGTGTAATTTATTACGTAAGGAAACCATTCGAGCCGAACGAGCTTGTTGCTGTTGTAGGGGAGTATTGCGATCTACTGGTAGAAATGAACGGCGAGGGATCAAATGATTAGCTGTTTTATGAAATCGGTCGATGTCAACAGAGGGCGTTCATGCTAAGTTGCGAAACCCTGGTTGTCATCGGAGCTTCAACTGGAGGTCCTCAAACTGTGAGACGAGTGATTTCACAGTTGCCAGTCATTGACGCCTGCATAATCATAGTTCAACACATGCCGATACATGTGAATCAATCGATTACTAGGTCGATTGCACGTTTGACCGATATGGAAGTGAAAATCGCCGAAGATGGGATGCGCCTGCAAAAAGGACAAATACTTGTGGCGCCAAGCGAAGTTCATTTGGAACTGGTTGATAACCAGATCGTGAGGCTTGTTGAAGGTGAGAAAGTGAACTTCGTCTGTCCTGCGATAGATGTTACCATAAATTCTATCCAGGATTCCCCAAAAATCAGAGTCATCGGCGTTATTCTTACAGGTATGGGTTCGGATGGAGCAACCGGGATTAGTCATATAAGAAGCTTGGGTGGAGTAACTATTGCACAAGATGAAGCAAGCAGCGTGATCTACGGTATGCCCAGGGCTGCAGTTGAAACAGATAATGTGGATTTTATCCTTCCGCCTGAGCTGATAGGGGACAAGATCTCCGAACTGGTAAACAGCGGGAACTCGCTGTGGGAGCGGTTTGAAGAAACTCCCTGTGCTTAAAATTCGCAGGTCTCATTTATAATGCGTTGCAGTTCGGTCAGTTCACATGGCTTCTTCAGAAAAGCTGTGGCGCCCATACCCATTGCAGTAGATTCAATCACCGATTCCGGATCAGCCACACCGGTCAGCATGATTACAACAGCATTTGGATACGTTGTTTTTAGCTGATGCAGAACCTCAAATTCATTCATATCCGGCATGTTAACATCCAGGAGGATCACATCGAAAACTCCCTGTGATCCTAACAGCAAGGCTTCCCGCCCATTCCTAGTTGTTAATACATCATAGCCTTTCTTGGTTAGATAACGATATATAATATCTCTTACTACTTTCTCATCATCCACTACTAATACAGATATTGGTTGTTCCGCAGGGGTCATCATTTACCTCCCCAAATGATCAGGTATTTTTGTACTGATTCATTAGAGACTTATATCAATTATTAGTTCCTGTTGTATCAGGTATAATTGGTAACTCGATAGTGAAGGCTGTTCCTTTTCCTTCCCCACTTTTAGCACTGATTTCCCTGCCATGGTTCTTAGTGATACCATAGCAAATACTGAGACCCAGACCCGCTCCCTTACCAACGTCTTTGGTGATAAAGAGAGGCTCGAATACCCTGTCCAGCATTTCCGGGGATATGCCGGGTCCGTCATCATTGAATGTTATGTTCATTTCTTCACCGTTACTTTTACGGGTTTCAATGGTAGGAGTGCCGCCAGCATGAGCTTCCATCATGGCTTGTGCTGCGTTGTTTGTCATATTCAGAAATACGTGTTTTAATCCTTGAGTATTGCCCTTGATAGCAAGATTATTTCGATTCAACTTGCGATATATCCTTTCAATTGCTGGACTACCCGCAAGTCGAATTCCTCTTAATCCTCCGGGTGAATGAAGGTCAGCAAATCCCTATTAAACAGCTCCTCTTCGGAGAATCCCGTATCAATCATTACTTGCTGATTAGCAGTTGCGATTCTCCCATTATGTACCATGACAGAAGCCACTGGGGATCCGTCAACGGGAAAATCAAAGGGAGAATAGGCAAGCGCTGCAATATCAAATATACGGATTAAGAACCAGGTACTGTTCTTCCTGCCGTCTTGGGCAGTAGAGGCTGAGAAGCTCGCAATGAAGAGTTTTGCGCGTTTTGTTCTCAGAGTGCACAGGCTGATCTTTGAATCGGGGAATCCTCCTTTTATGATGGCCTGCAGTTTTCCCCCTTTTAGCTCGTCCGAGCAATAGCCGAGAATCTCTTGATCTGCCGCGCTACAACCAACCACTATCTTTGAAGTGTCTGTCCAGATTAGAGCTTCCGGAGAGAGTTCGCACTAGAAGTAGCAGCCGAAATCTCTTCTTTGCTAATGTTGTATATTGCTGAAGTATATTCAGACAATGTATTCGTCCTGAAATTCTGATTAATAATATAGACATAGACCTCTGTGCATCAGTTTGCCATCACTGCCACCCAAGCGACACAGGGATGATACTCATCTGTGCGACGGGTTCTCCCTCATTTTGATACTTGTTACCTCTTCATTACAGGCAATCTATGTCGGAAATAGTGAGGGCAAAAACACTTCAATTATTGGGTGTTTCCTTGTAGAAAAGATTGGTGACTTCTCAGTGTCTCGATCTTTTGGCCCATGCTAACATCAAGCTATATAGCGTAGTCGGTACGAGACTATGTACTCCTTGTGTCGTGGTCAGGGGACATGTTCGGCCATTAGTAAAAGGAAGCGAGTAATTTATCGGTGATATTGGAGAGTCAATGCCTCGGAAGAAACAACGATTGATGATAAGGAATAACCAATGGCTCTCAAGAAGGAAAGACTATCTAAAAATACTTCTCAAGATGATTTAACTGTCAGAAAAACAGGACTGTCGGCTTCTGCTGGTTTAATAAAACCACTTCAAAGGCAACAAAGTGAAATTGCCGATGAAGGTGTTTTCTACGCGGAGGCTAAAAAGCAAGGATGGATTAACTCTCACGGGTGTGCTTGGACATACTCGTGGGCTGTGAGTGCTGAGGCCAATGTCTTCAGCTTTGGTGATGAGGCCCTGCTATGTTTACGATAGACACGCACTTTTGTGCGTCCTACTGTAACGCGGGGCCTTTTTGGGGGTTTGGGCGATTGCCCTTGGAAAGGAATCTTGAGAGAGGTGAATTGTATGAGCAGTAGTTCAACAAGCCTGGAACAACAATTGGTGATCTTTACTCTATCCAACGAATCTTATGGCGTGGATATTGCCAAAGTAAGTGGCATCGAGAGAATGCACGAAGTGACCAGAGTGCCTAGGACACCTGAATTTGTACAAGGAGTCATAAACCTGAGAGGCAGGGTAATTCCGGTGGTACACCTGCGCAGACTTTTCAATTTGCCGGAAGGCGATGTTACCAAAGAAACCCGCATCGTGGTAGTTGATATCGGGGGGCAGCCAATTGGCATCCAGGTGGATGAGGTAACAGAAGTGTTGACCATCGCGACAGATTCCATAGATCCGGCATCTGCGGTAATAACATCTGCTGATTCCGACTATTTATTAGGGATAGCCAAACTCGATGATAAGCTGGTAATTCTGCTGGATTTGGAAAAAGTTCTTTCTGTCAATCAGACTTCACAGTTGTCCAAAGTAACATCACGGGACAGTAAAGAAGTGCCTAACACGGTTGAAGTAAATACTTCTGAACAGGAAGTGGAGGCTTTTACTGACAGTGGGGCAGTTGCAGAGTTTGAAGAAGAACTTTCGCAAGAACTTGAATCACCAGCAAAGCCAAAGACAAAAGCCAAAAAATCCAAAAACACGAAGAAAGCAAGTTCAAAATAGAATGGTTCATTGGTTGTTGGAGACGAGAACTCGTCATTTTCCGGCAAAATAGTAAGTCCAAATCAATTACTTTATCAACTCAAAGGAGGAACGAATGGAGGGTGTCCAAAGATCAGGGGTATACGAGGTCGAACTGGCCAGATGGACTGAACTGGTTGGGCAAGGAACTCATAACGCAGTCTTAGGTCTTTCTGAAATGGTTGGAGTAAAGATAAGAGTTACTGCTCTAGATCTCAAGGAAATCCCCGTAAGAAATGCAGCGGATTTAGTTGGGGGAGCCGAGAACGAAGTTGTGGTGATCTATTTAGGGATAGTCGGGGGAGCTACCGGACACATCATGTTGGTTTACCCCATAAACGTTGCTTTTGGTTTGGTTGACATGTTAATGGGTGAGGAAATTGGGACAACCCAGGAACTCGGTGAAATGGAGGCATCTGCGTTGCAGGAAATGGGGAATATTACCGGTTCGTTTTTCCTCAATTCCGTGGCCGATAATACCGGAATGCAACTTATGCCTACGCCACCTACAGTAATGATCGATATGGCAGGTGCAATTATTGATGCAGCATTAGCTGAGATCATGGTTGAACGCGATGAACTGTTTGCAATGGAAACCGTATTCTCGACCGATATTCGGGATATTACGGGGACTCTATTGGTCCTACCTACTGCTGAATTCATGGACGTCATGTTAGAGCAAAACCGTAAATATGCGAGGGTGCAATGGTAACAGGAGCAACCGTTCAAGAAAAATCCATTGCTGCGAACTTGGGTGAAATAAAGGTATCAAATGATCCTCAAGTTACGTTATCTTGCCTTGGAGTAGGTTCCTGCATCGCGCTTTGTATGTATGACCCGGAAAACAAAATCGGGGGTATGGCACATATCGTATTGCCTATAAGTAATAACAGTGCAAGGGCAAAAGAAAACGCAACCAAGTACGCCGATATAGCAATTCCCGAATTACTCCATCAAATGCGCCAGCAGGGAGCAGTAAGGTCCAAAATAGTAACCAGGATATCCGGCGGCGCCCAAATGTTCAATTCAGCAAGTAGCAACACCTTTGATACTGGGGCAAGGAATATTGAGGCAGTCAAGAAAGTACTAGCTGAAGAAGTCATTAAAATATCTGCTGAAGACACGGGTGGAAGAAAAGGTCGTACAGTGAGGTTGTTTGTCGGTACTGGTTCAGTAAGTGTGAAAACCGTCGGCGAGCCCGCAAAAGAATTATGAATTCCCCCAATTTGTGTAAACAGGAAAAACAGGAGGAGAACAAATATGCCAAAAGTACTCGTTGTTGATGATGCGCAGT
Source organism: Chloroflexota bacterium (assembly GCA_018657655.1). Lineage (GTDB taxonomy): Bacteria > Chloroflexota > Dehalococcoidia > SZUA-161 > SpSt-899 > JABMQN01. Next base: position 5,819 of record JABHWQ010000170.1, read on the forward strand.
TTATGCGAATGAGAGCCGTGAAATTACTTACTCAGAATGGATATGAGTGTATTGAAGCAGCAAATGGGGTTCAGGCTGTGGACAAGTACAAATCAGAAAAGCCTGATGCAGTGATGCTGGATATTACCATGCCTGATATGGATGGATTGGAAGCACTAAAACAAATCCAGAAAATAGACTCCAATGCAAAAGTCACCATGGTTACTGCGATGGGACAGCAGTCTATTGTGATGGAAGCTATAAAAGCAGGAGCCAAAGATTTCGTGGTGAAGCCGTTTGATCCTAATCGCGTTCTCGCCGCCGTTCAGAAGATGCTTGGCTAAACATTATCAGGATTATTAAAGCGTCATATCGCAACCGGCAGGTGTGATATGACTGTTAGGAGAACACTATGGCAGAAAAAACTAAAGTCTTAATAGTAGATGACTCTGCGTTCGCAAGATTTTCCATTGCCAAGCGGTTACGTACCGATCCTGGCATTGAGGTTATAGGTCATGCCAGTGATGGGATTGAAGCAATAGAACAAACCAAAAGCCTTCAGCCTGACGTGGTGACAATGGATGTGACTATGCCTCGAATGGATGGGATTGAAGCAGTTGAACGGATTATGGTTGAATGCCCTACTCCAATCGTGATGCTAAGCGCGCTTACTGGTGAAGGGGCTGAGGTAACCATAAAAGCTCTGGAGTTAGGTGCCGTAGACTTCTTCCTCAAGAATTCCCTGGTTAGCCCAGTAGGAGATGGGGACAATGTCGGGGAACTACTGGAAAAGCTCAAGCAGGCCGCTCGGATAGATAGATCACAACTGAATTCATTGGCACAAAAACCAAGCAAGTATCTTAGTCCGGAGCTTAAATGGCAGAAGAAGCGTTCGTCTGATTTGCACCAAGTAATTGCACTGGGTTCATCTACTGGAGGACCGAGAGCTCTTAATCAGGTTATTCCTATGCTTCCCGGGGACTTGCCGGCAGGTATATTAATGGTACAGCACATGCCGGTAGGATTTACAAAATCTCTGGCAGAAAGATTGAATAATATATCGGAACTGGATGTCAAAGAGGCAGAGAACGGGGATGTACTAAGCCCCGGGGTTGTGCTAGTTGCTCCCGGTGGTAGCCATATGATTGTGGATACAAACGGCAGAATTGTTCTAAATCAGGGGCCACAAGAATGTGGCCTTCGTCCTGCGGTAAATGTGACTATGGAATCGGCAGCAAAAATGTATGGAGATTCTGTCTTAGGAGTGGTTTTAACGGGAATGGGAAGTGATGGTACCCGAGGAGCCGGTCTTATAAAGCAAGCTGGCGGTGAGGTCATTGTTGAGCATGAATCAACCTGTGTGGTATACGGAATGCCGAAGAGCGTAGTTGAAGCAGGTCATGCCGATGATATTTTACCGCTGGAGAAAATCGCAACTGAAATTGTAGCCAGATGTCAAACAGAACATAAGTCGGCTGTAGGAGTCTAGTATTCATGGATGACAACGAATATACATATGTAAAAAGAAAGGTCAACGAATTGCTTTGTATTGACCTTGATAATTACAAAGAAAGACAAATGCGTCGGCGTATAAATTCTTTTCTGGATAGGGCTAACGCTGATGATGTTGGTAGCTATTTCAACTCCATGGAAAAAGATCAGAAAATGATACAGGATCTGAAGGACTTCCTGACAATAAATGTTTCCGAGTTCTTCAGGGATGATCGACAGTTTGAGAAATTGGAAAGCGTTATCATGCCAGAGCTGTTGCGTGATAGGGTCTGCTTAAAACTATGGAGTGCGGGTTGTTCTATTGGGGCAGAGCCATATACCATGGCGATAATCCTCGAAGAGCTTTCACCAGGTACAAATCATAAAATAATAGCTACCGATTTGGATGAGACCATACTAAAACAAGCCCGAGCCGGGGGACCGTACATGGAACAGGATGTGCGGAATGTCAGACCACAACGTTTAGCCAAATATTTCCGGAAAGAAGGGGATAAATACTGGGTTGTTGACAGTATCAGAAACCGGGTGCATTTCAAACAACACAACCTGCTTGGTGATCCGTATGAAGATAACTGCGATTTGATACTGTGCCGCAATGTGGTGATATATTTCACGGACAATGCTAAATCGAAAATAAATCGAGGATTCCACGCCTCATTGAGAGAAGGGGGCGTTTTGTTCATTGGTGGAAGCGAAATAATTTTCGATTCTTCCAAAATTGGATTGTGCGTGATAATACCGTCATTTTATCGTAAGTTACCTGCCGGCACTAACGTCAAATCAGGTAGTATACGGACTGATATTTGAGGGACTTTTAAAAGGAGTACTTTGCTGTCTTGAGACGAGTAAGCGTAGAAAAAGCTCAGCCCGGAATGGAACTGGCAAGACCGGCGTGTGATTTGTACGGCACTATGCTAATGCCCGGTAGCACGGAGTTAACCAGAAAACATATTGATTTTTTGAAAGAAAGGCCAATATGGGAGTTATTGATAGAAGACAGGCGAGTTCCCGAATTAACTATCAAACACCTGGTTAAGCCTGAGATGCAGAGGGAATCAATCGATGCAATGCGTCGATTATTGAACATGAGTCGAGATCCCAACGAAAAGAAAAACATGAAGGATCCCGAAATGTATGCAGCTCGGGTGGAGGTTGATAGACTCGGTTTTGCAATAGTACAAGCGGTACTAAAATCGCCTCTCGGTGAGCCGGATTTGACAGGCAGCGGATCACCGGAAGAATTCCACTTTGTTTTGCCAGTACAAATCACAGCTCTGGCAATACTGTTAGCAAGAGAAGCAGGTATGGATCCAATAGATATTGCCAACGTAGGCAGGGCGGCTATGTTGCAGAATACTGGCTATATCTGGACTCCACGCCAAATATGGGAGAATGAACACGATTTATCTGAGGAAGATAGAAAGGTATTTGAGAAGCATCCCATACATGGAGCCGAAGCTGTCGGACAACTCGACCGAACTTCTCCCGCAGTAGTAGAGGCAATATTGCATCATCACGAACGTTGGGATGGTAGCGGTTACCCGAATGGTATCAAAGGTTGGGACATATCACCACTGGCACAAATTATCGGTATGGCTGAAACATTCTATGAAGCCACATCTACCCGGCCAAACCGGAAAGCGTATTCTCCGATGGATGCTTTCGAATGCGTCATGGCCTACATGGGAGAATGGTTCGATCCTGAATTGGTTCAAGTCTTTGCACGGCGGGTGCCGGTTTTTCCCAGCGGGATTATGGTAAAGCTAAATAACAGGCAAATCGGTATCATAATAGATGTGAATATAGGGCATGTAGGGAGGCCGGTTATTCGTGTTTGCTACGATACGCAGGGAAATGCAACCAAACCTCCATTCGATGCGGATCTTTCTGACTCGGAGCATCAATTAAAGTTGATCACAGAAATACTGGATATCTAATAAAAGAGTGGGACTATGGCAGAAGAAACATTATCGCAAGCGGCGATAGATGCCTTACTATCAGGAAATTCCAGCGCTGATCCGGCACCGCCGCCAGCGCCGGAGCCTCAACATGTGCAGGAGACTGCGCCTGCACCAGAGCCTGTGCCTGTGCCTGTGGCAGAAGAACCGGTGCCCGCTCCCGAGGTTGTTGCGGAACCAGTTCCTGAACCTGCGGAGCCAGTTGTTGCTACCGAACCTGTGCCAGAACCCATATCTGCAACAAAATCAGGGCCTGAGCCAGTTGCTACAGAAGAAGTGCCAACAAATACTTCACCCTTATCCAACGATGCTCTGGCAGCTCTTACAAGTCGCATAGAAAACGCCGAAGCCACTATGAGTAAAATCGCTGCTTTGGAGACGGAGGTAAAGACTGCCAAATTACAGCAATCTGGCATTGATCCGGAGTATAAAACTCGGCTGGAATCGTTAGAGAACTCTGTGCTCACCATTTGCCATATCCAGCAGGAGTATACTAGAGACCCGGAACTGGATAAAATCCCCAGATTACAAAAAGAATTAGCGAAAGCGAACGAACTGATCGAGACTCTATCCAGTCAGTTGCAAAGCGTTCAGAACAAATTGCAGCAGGCAGCAAAAGAAATCGCCTTGACCAAAGACGGCCTCAATGGTACCTGGGGCCATGATATTCAACGCAATTTCGAATGTCAGAGCTGCGGTGAGCGAGGTTATGTTTTGGGTTTGGTGAAGTGTAGTGAGTGTGGAGATGAAGACTGGTGGGGATGGTGGCCTCCGGAGCATGACGATTCTAATGAATCTGATGTGGCATTCTCACGTGAGGATAACTACCACTAGGTTGATTTCTATCGAGATGACGATTGATGTTGATGTGGCGATTGTCAAACAGCAATTCAACAGCTCTGCCCATGGGACAGTGTTTGTATGAAAAACGAAACTCTTGGAGAGAAGAAACAGCGCAAAGCGCGGAACATAAAGCGTTTCGCGCTTTGCTCGATTATTCTTTTTGTGGTTGGGGGTGGAGCAGGATACATGCTCACCGTTAATCCTGATGAAAGTACCCATCCTCTGGATATTGTCAGGGGAACCGGTACGAACATAGAGGAATTGCAGCTGATGTTTATCGGGCCGGAGGAATTAGAAATTAGATGGGACGATATGACCGGACACGTATTATCGTGTGTGCGAATTTCAGGGTGGATTAAAAACGATTCTGAGAGCAAAACAGTAAAATTTGAAAACGTTGCATGCCGCATAAAGGACGAAAAGGGTAATATAATCTGGGAAGATTTGGATCTGGAATTCTTGGATAGGTTTGGTCCTGGGAAATACGACCGATATACTCTCGGCCCACACGAATATATAGATTTCAGTGTATTCCCGATTTGCAATAGGGCAGCACACGTAATTGAGCTATCAGTTGAGGAAGCCGCGATAATTGACCCATAGGTACAAAGAACAACCATGGATCAGCAAAATGTATGCCGGCAGTATAGGATAGGCTGAAATGGATAATTACATAATTCCCGGTGCGCTTTTCCTTGTAAT